>NZ_JZWY01000639.1:0-6214 GCF_000966955.1 Streptomyces sp. NRRL S-495 | reverse complement strand
GCTCCCAGCTGCGCCGGCTCCGCGAGACGCGCGGCATCACCCGCGAGGACGCGGGCTACGCGATCCGGGCTTCCGAGTCCAAGATCAGCCGCATGGAACTCGGCCGGGTCAGCTTCAAGGAACGTGACGTCGCCGACCTGCTCAGCCTCTACGGCGTGGACGACGGCCTCGAACGCGAGGCGCTGCTCGGCCTGGTCCGTGAGGCCAACAAGTCGGGCTGGTGGCACAGCTTCAACGACGTCCTGCCGGGTTGGTTCCAGACCTATGTCGGCCTCGAGGAGGCCGCTGCCCTGATCCGCACCTACGAAGTCCAGTTCGTCCCCGGCCTGCTGCAGTCCGAGGAGTACGCACGGGCGGTTTTCGGCCAGAGTCGGCCGGTGATCAGCGAGGAGGAGGTCGAACGCCGGGTCAGCCTGCGCATGCGCCGTCAGAAGCTGCTCACCGAGGGCGGCAGCCCGCGGCTCTGGGCGGTCATCGACGAGGCCGCGCTGCGCCGTCCGGTCGGCGGCCCCAAGGTGATGCGCGGCCAGGTCCAGTACCTGATCGACGCCGCCGAGCAGGCCAACGTGGTCATCCAGGTCATGCCGTTCCGCTTCGGTGCGCACGCCGGTGAGTCCGGTGCGTTCACCATCCTGCGCTTTCCCGAGCAGGACCTCGCGGACGTGGTGTACCTGGAGCAGTTGACCAGCGCGTTGTACCTGGACAAGCGCGACGACGTCGACGCCTACATCCAGGTCATGGAGCGGCTGTGCGTGGACAGTCTCACGCCCGAGCGCACCATCGACCTGCTGGCCTCGATCCTGAAGGAGCGCTGAGCCCGGACGGCGCCGGTGCCCGACGGGGCGCCGGAACCGGATCCGGACAGGCACAGCGGCCGCCGGCCGCCGCGGTTCAGCCGCGGGCCGGCGGCCGTTCCCGTTCCGGCGGGAGCGGCTGCGGCGGACGGCCCAGGTGCCAGGGCAGGTCGTAGCGCCGGAACAGGTCGGCGCGGATCGGGGCCAGCGGGACTTCCGCCCCGGGCAGCAGCACGCCTATGCAGCCGCCCATCAGCGCGCTGCGCAGCACCGCGTGCTCGGCCGTCGGGTCGGGTGCGCCCCAGTCGCGCAGCAGTCCCTGGAGGATCGCGCCGAGCCGCTGCTGCTCCGGGTCCTGGACGAAGGCGCCGGTGTCCGGGTCGAGGATCAGCGCGAGGTGCGAGCGCATCACCCTCGGGTGGTCCATGGCCAGGCTCAGTACCGCGTCGATGGCCCGGGCCAGCCGGTCCTCCGGGCCGGCGTCGGGCGCCAGCTCGTCGAGGGCGGTGGAGAGCGCCTGGTGCATCATCCGGTGGGTGGCCGACTGCATCAGCAGCCGTTTGCCGTCGAAGTAGTAGGAGAGCAGGCCGCGGGCGAGCCCGGCCCGCTCGGCGATGTCGGTCAGCGTGGTGCCGGCGTATCCGCGCTGGTCGACCAGCTCGACGGTGGCCCGCATGATGCGTCGCCGGGAGCGCTGGCGCATCTCCTCATTGACCGAATCCCCGCGAGGTGCCATCGTGTCTGCTCCGTACGTTCGTTGGCTGGCGGCCAATATACTGGCCGGGCCGGCGACCGAACCCCGGCGACCGGCATTCGGCCGGGCGGTCCGGGTTCGGCCCGTACGGAGGCGCCGGCCCTACCAACACGGGGGTTTGGTAGAGCCGGCGCCCAGCCCGACGGCGGAGGGTGGATCCGGGTGTTGCGGAACCTCTGCCGCCGCTCAGCTCTTGCTGAGGATCTCGTCGCGTCGCTCGGCCAGGTCCTCCCGGCCTACTGACGGATAATCATAGTCCGGTACCGACAGGGTGGTTGCCTTCTTCCGCCGGTCGAGCACGGCACCCGCCACGGCGATCACCAGGCCGACCAGCGCGACCCCGGTGACGAACAGCAGGGCCGGCCGGTAGCCGTCCAGCTGTGCCTCGGCGCCGGTGCCGCCGTTGCTGCCGGCGGTGATGATCGCGGTGGCGCCGGCCAGCACGACCGCGGTGCCCACCTGGATCGCGGTGTTCACCAGGCCCGAGGCGAGCCCCTGCTCCTCGTCGGCCACCCCGTCGGTGGCGGCGATGTTCACCGAGGGGAAGGCGAGGGCGAAGCCGACGCCGAGCAGGACGATCGAGGGCAGCACCAGCACCGGGTACGAGCTGTGCGCGTCCAGCCGCAGGAACAGCGCGAACGCGCCGACCAGGGCCAGCAGGCCGATCGGCAGCAGTCGGCCGGTGCCGAAGCGGTCCACCACCGGGCCCATGAACGGCGCCGAGAGCGCGATCATCGCGCCGGCCGGGAGCAGTCCGAGCGCCATCGTCAGGGCCGACCAGCCAAGCAGGTCCTGCAGGTAGAGGGTGACCACGAACTGGAAGCCGCCGTACGCGCCGGTCATCGCGAAGGCGATCACATTGGCGCGGGCGACCGAGCCGTTGCGGAAGATGCCGAGCCGCACCAGCGGGTGCGCGGTCCGGCTCTCGACCACCAGGAACGCTGCCGCCAGCAGTGCCACGACGGCCAGCGAGCCCAGGGTGCGCAGGCTCAGCCAGCCCGCGCCCTGCGCCTCGGTGACGGTGAACACCAGCAGGAGCACGGCGGTGGTGCCGGTGATCGCGCCGAGCACGTCGTAGCGGCCGGTGACCTTCTCCTCGGTCGGGCGGGGGAGCAGCCGGACGGCGAAGACCAGGGCGAGCAGTGCGATCGGCACGGGCATCAGGAAGGTCCAGCGCCAGCCGACCGCGGTGAGCAGGCCGCTGAGCACCAGGCCGAGCGAGAAGCCGCTGGCGCCGCAGGTGGTGTAGATCGACAGCGCCCGGTTGCGGGCCGGGCCCTCGGGGAAGGTCGTGGTGATGATCGACAGGCCGGCCGGCGCGGTGAACGCGGCCGCGACGCCCTTGAGGAAGCGGGCGGCGATCAGCAGACCGCCGTCGTCGACCAGGCCGCCGAGCAGGGAGGCGGCGGCGAAGACGCCGAGCGCGGTCAGGAAGACCCGGCGGCGGCCGAGCAGGTCGGCGGTGCGGCCGCCGAGCAGCAGCAGGCCGCCGTAGCCGAGCACGTAGCCGGAGACCACCCACTGGAGGGTGGAGGTGGACAGGTGCAGTTCGGAGCCGATGGACGGCAGGGCGATGCCGACCATCGAGATGTCCAGGGCGTCCAGGAAGAGCGCGGCGCAGAGCACGATCAGGGTGCCCCAGAGCCGGGGAGTCCAATGGGCCCCGGTATTTGACGGATCGTCGGTGTTCGTGGCGGTCGCTGTGGTCATGACGCAAGAGACTACATGCACATGCATCCAATGCAAGTGAATAAGATGTTAACGCATAAGTTGTTGACGCTGTGATACTGTGGCGGGGTGGCTGAACTCGACTCCCCGGAGGAGGCAGGGCTGGTCGCCCAGTGGCGCGACCTGCTCGCCCGGCATGCCCGGACCGCCTGTCTGCTCGACCGCGAGCTGGGTGAGAAGCACGGCCTGGGCATGAGCGAGTTCGAGGTGCTGGAGCGCCTCGTCGAGGGCTGCGAGAGCGGTGACAAGGGCCTGCGGGTGCAGGAGCTCGCCCCTACCGTGCACCTCAGCCAGAGCGCCCTTTCCCGGCTGATCGGCCGACTGGAGAAGGCCGGGCTGGTCACTCGGGCGATGTGCGCCGACGACCGGCGCGGCATCCAGGTCGCGCTCACGGAGGAGGGCTGCCGGCGTTACGCCGAGGCCCGCGAGCTGCACCGCGAGGTGCTGTCGCTCACCTTGGCCGAGGACTCCTAGGGCACTCGACGGCGCTTCGGCTATGAGTCGACGGGCCGTCAAGTGCCCTGTGCAGTTGAGGTGGTGGAGCCCGCCGGGTGGCTCAGCGCAGCGCGAGCAGACCCGGGGCGACGGCCAGCAGGACCACCGCGGCGGGCACCGCCAGGGCGGCCAGGGTCAGCTGCAGCCGGTGCGGCACGGACAGCCTCGGCCGCCCCGCCAGCAGCCGGTCCACCCGCTTCGGGGACTGCGCCTGCCCGGGCGGGCAGGCGCCGAACACCCCGCGGCCCAGATTGATCCCCGCCAGTGCCAGGGCCGTGGTGTGGCGCCCGTGCCGGCGCGCCGCCCGGTCGTCCGCCGCCAGCTCCACCAACTCGCCCACCTGGTCCCGGAAGGCGCGGAACACCCCGACCCCGGGGAATCCGGAGGCGAGCGCCTGCGCGCCCTGGGCCAGCCAGTGGTGCCGGGCCCGCACATGCCCGCGCTCGTGGCTGAGAACCGCCGCCAGCTCGCGGGAGGTGAGCCGGTGGAGGGCCCCGGTGGTGACCACCAGCCGGGAGTCCTGCCCCGGCAGCGACCACGCCTCCGGGCGGACGTTCTCCAGGACCACCAGCCGCTCCCGGCGCGGCCGGGACCCCGCGCCCGAGGCCGGCTCGATCGACTCCGGCAACGGCGGTGAGAGCTCGGCCAGTTGGGCGTGCCGCCGGGCCCGCAGCGCCTTCGCGGTACGGATCTCCCGGGTCAGCGCGACCACCGTCTGCAGCCCGCCCGCCGCCAGCACCGCCGCGCAGAGCCGGCCCCAGCCCTCGGCGTTGTGCAGCCCGTACGCGGCCTCGACGCCGGTCGGCGCACAGGCGAAGAGCACCGTGCGCAGGTCGGGGAGGGCGGCCATCGCGGCGAGCACCAGGCCCAGCGCGCAGCACAGCAGCACCGCCACCACCAGGCACTGCCAGACCAGCAGCGCCAGCACCGGTTCCCGCTCCACCCAGCGCGCCCGGACCAGCAGCCGGGGGGCGACGGTGGCGAGCAGCAGTCCGAGCAGCAACAGGCCGAGCAGGGCCGTCATGGCATGGACTCCCCGGGGACGCACGGAGCGCGACAGTGCGCTTCCGGTCAACCTATGCGCTGCCGGAGCCGGGTGGAACGGCTTTCGGCCACCCAGTGACCAACGCCACGACACCTGGCGGACGGCGCCGGGCCACGGTGGGCGCGCCGGTGCCGCGGACCCGCTGCCGGGTTGCCGTCCGCCGTCGCCCGGCGGGGACGCCGGACGGTCGTCACATGGTCAGCAGCATGGCGAACATGCCGATGCCCATGGACAGTCGGCAGGCCCGGGGCAGTCCGGCCGAGGCCACCGCCGCCGTCCCGCCGGAGCCGCTCAGCAGCCGGCTGCCGGACCACAGCGCGTACCCGCCGAAGTAGGCGAGCAGGGCGCCGGTCAGCACGGGTGAACCGACCGCCGGATGGTGCCCGGCGTGCCCGGGGGCGGCGGTCATCGCCAGCGCCATGTACGTCATCGCCAGTGCCCCGACCGCGTGGTGCAGCCGGTGCGCCCGCCGGTCCGGGCGGCGGGCGGCCGCCAGCACCAGGAGCACCGCGGGCGGACCGTACACCCAGGCCCACACCTCGCCCGGCACGGCCGTGCCGGCGACCGCCATGGCGGCCATGCCGAAGCCCATCAGCCCCTCGGCGAGGTCCGCCTCGTGGGTGTGCAGCCGACCGGGACCAGCACCGGTACCGGGGACGGCCGGGGCCGCCACGGGTTCGCACGGGGCACGGCGCAGCCGGGAGAGGCAGTAGCCGCCGGACGCCGCGGTGAGGACGGCCAGCAGCCAGCTGACCAGGTCTGGACCGTGCAACGGCGGCCTCCCCGGGCGGCGCGGACGGGCGTACCGTCAACGATCACCGCTCGCCGCCGCACGCAGCAGGGCGCGCACGGGGGCGCACGGTTGTGCTCCTCGTGGTGCGGTCGGCCGTCGGGCGCCGTCCTGTCCTCTCCGGCGCCGTCCGTGCCTGTTCCGCTCGGACGCTCGGGTCGGCCGGTGCTCCGGTCAGCCGGCGAGGCGGCCCGAGGCGATCACCCGGCTCAGGAAGCGCCGGGTCCGTTCCTCCGTCGGCGCCCCGAACACCCGCTCCGGCGGCCCCTGTTCGAGCACCACCCCGCCGTCCAGGAAGCAGACCTGGTCGGCGACCTCGCGCGCGAAACCCATCTCGTGCGTGGCGAGCAGCATCGTCATGCCCCGCTCCTTGAGGTCCCGCACTACCGACAGCACCTCGCCGACCAGCTCCGGGTCGAGCGCCGCGGTGATCTCGTCGAGCAGCAGCAGGCGCGGCCCGGTGGCCAGCGCCCGGACGATCGCCACCCGCTGCTGCTGGCCGCCCGAGAGCCGGTCCGGGTACGCGCGGGCCCCGTCCGCGAGGCCGAGCCGCGCCAGCAGCTCCAGCGCCCGCGCCTCCGCCTCGGCGCGCGGCACCCCGTGCACCC
>NZ_JZWY01000638.1:0-5840 GCF_000966955.1 Streptomyces sp. NRRL S-495 | reverse complement strand
CCCGTGCACCCGGCGCGGGGCGAGCGTCACGTTCTCCAGCACGGTCAGGTGCGGGAAGAGGTTGTAGGACTGGAACACCACGCCGATCCGCCGTCGGACGGCGTCCTCGTCCACGCGGGGGTCGGTGATCTCGGCGCCGTCCAGGAAGACCGCGCCGTCGTCGATCCGCTCCAGCAGGTTGACGCACCGCAGCAGCGTCGACTTGCCGGAGCCGGACGCGCCGATCAGCGCCGTCACCGAGTGCTCGGGCACGCTCAGGTGCACGTCCGCGAGTACCACCCGGCCGTCGCCGAAGGTCTTGCGCACCGCCTCCAGCCGCAGGACCGGCTCGCCGCCGGCGGTCGTCCCACCGTCGGCCGTCCCGTCGGGCGTTCCGTCGGTCGTCCGCTCCGTCATGACAGGCCCCCTTCGTAGCGCCGGCGGTCGGCCCGGGCGGTCAGCCAGCCGGTGAACCGGGTCAGCGGGACGGTCAGCGCCACGAAGACGAGCGCCGCCACCAGGTACGGGGTGGAGTTGAACGACCGGCCGTTGATGATCTTCGCCGCATAGACCGCGTCGATCACCCCGCCGATCGACACCAGCCCGGTGTCCTTCTGCAGGCTGACCAGATTGTTGAGCAGCGGCGGTACCACCCGGCGCACCGCCTGGGGCAGCACCACGAACCGCATCGCCTGCGCGTGCGAGAGCCCCAGCGAGCGGGCGGCGGCCAGCTGGCTCGGATGCACCGACTCGATCCCGGCCCGGAACACCTCGGACACGTACGCCGCGTAGGTCAGCACCAGGGCCGCGCCGCCCAGCCACAGCGGGTCGGTGGTGACCCCGGTCAGCCGCAGCGCCGGGACGCCGGTGATCATCACCAGCAGGCAGATGATCATCGGCAGGCCGAGGAAGAAGTCCACGTACACCGTGGCCAGCAGCCGCACCGGCAGGAAGACCGGCCCGCGCAGCGTCCGCAGCACCGCGAGCAGCAGGCCGAGGACGAGGATCAGCACCCCGCAGACGGCCATCAGCTCCAGATTGATCCGCAGCCCCTTGAGCACTTCGGGCAGCGCCTGCCGGGCGTACTCGGCGCTGAAGAACGAGCGGCGCACCGCCGGCCAGCCCGGCGAGCCGACCACCAGGGTGACCAGCGCGACCGCCGTCAGCAGGGTCGAGGCGGCGGCGATCAGCGCCGAGCGGCGGGCCCGGCGGCGGCGGAACGCCTCCCGGGCCAGCCGCCGCGCCGAGGGCCGGTAGCCCAGCGGGTCGGCCGCTTTCGTGGGTGGGAGGTCCGTCCGCCCGGCTCTCACGTCCCCGGTGCTTGCCTCCTCCGCGCTCACCTCCTCCGCGCTCACCGCAGTACAGGAGCGGACACGGCGTCGGACAGCCACTCCTGCTCCAGCCGCGCGAGCGTGCCGTCGGCCCGCAGCGCGTCCACCGCCGCCGAGACGCAGCCGGTCAGCCGGGAGCCCTTGTCCAGCACCAGCCCGAACTGCTCGCCCCCACCGCCGGCGCCCGTCAGCTGACCGACCACCACGGCCTCGGTCACCTCGGCCCCGGTGATGTAGAAGGCCGTCGGCAGGTCCACCACCAGCGCCTCGACCTGACCGTTCCTCAGCGCGGCCTTCGCCAGGTCGTTGGAGTCGAAGACGGCCGGCGGCGCGGACGGTCGCACGGTGCCGGTGATCGCCTCCAGGCTGGTCGTCCCCACCTGGGCGCCCAGCTTGACCCCCTTCAGGTCGGCGAGGCTCCGGGCCGAGGCGGCCTTGGAGCTCTTCAGCGCGATCACCGCCTGCCGCACGTCGTAGTAGCCGGAGGAGAAGTCCACCGCCTGCCGGCGCTCGCTGCTGATCGACACCTGGTTGACGTCGAAGTCGAAGTCCTTGGGACCGGGCGCGGTCGCCCGGCCGAACGGTGCGACCACCCAGGACACCTTCTCCTTCGGGTACCCCAGCTTCGCCGCGACCGCGTACGCCACCGCCGACTCGAAGCCCTTGCCGTTCTCCGGCCGGTCCTCCGAGAACCACGGCTCGTACGCGGGTTTGTCGGTGCCGACGGCGAGCGTCCCCGCCGTCCGGGTCGGCAGCGCGCCGGGCGAGCAGTCGGCGGCGCCGCCCGAGGCCGAGGCGCCGGTGCCGGCGGCCGGTTCCTGGGCGGCGCAGCCGGTGACCGCGGCCAGCAGGGCACCGGCGAGCAGGGCGGCGACGGCGGACGTGCGGGGGAGGGGCATGGCGGTGCTCCTGGACGCGAAGAGGCGGACCGGTCGGGTGGTGACCTCCCCCGGTGGCGGGCCCGGGACACGCGCGGCATGGTCGCCTTGGGAGCCTTCGTCCCGTGTCGTCCGGAAGATCCCCTCGCCTGTTCACGAGCCTGTCACGCGCGCTCCACCGCAGGGCACGAAAGATCCGTCGCTGAACCCCCCCTTGAACAGAAGAACCTTTCGTACATATGGTGGTCTCGTTGAAAACCCTCCTGTCGAAGTGAGTCCCCGATGCAGAATCTTTCGCCAAGGGTCGCTGTGGCGGCCGACGCCCCGGCCCAGAGCCTCGCCGCGCACCCGGCCTGGCTGCGACTGAAGGACGCCGTCGAGACCCTGCGCCCCCTGCAGTCCAAGGACGGCTCCATCGACCTGGCCGCCGTGCAGCGCCACACCGTCGACCCCCTGGTCGCGACCGTGCGCACCGCCGTCGCCGAGCTGGCCCCGCTCTTCCCGCACGACGCCGCCTACCTGGCCGCCGTCGACACGGACCTGGCCAAGTGGGCCGACACCGGCTACCGGGAGCCCGACTTCCTGGACTCGCTGCTCGCCTTCCAGCCCGCGACCCAGCGCGAGGACGGCCTGCAGCACCTGGTCGTCTTCCCGATGTACACCCAGAACGGCAACCCGGACCGCAACCTCGAAGCCGTCCTGCTGAACGTCGTGTGGCCCGACTGGCTGGCCGAGCTGGAGCGGACCCGCTTCGACAACCCGATGTTCGTGCCGATCACCTTCACCGACTTCACGGCCGGCTACGACACCAACTCCGCCGTCCTCTTCCCCGAGACCGTGGCCGTGCGCAAGGCGCCGGAACGTTTCACCTGGGGCGGCATCTTCTGCGACCGCGAGGCCGCCCGCTTCCGCGTGGTCTCCACCAACGCCGTCGAGCTGCTCGGCCTGGAGATCCCCGCCGACGCCGAGAGCCTGCTGCAGGACCAGGAGCGCTCGCAGCAGACCTTCGTGCTCTGGGACCTCATCCACGACCGGACCCACAGCCACGGCGACCTGCCGTTCGACCCCTTCATGATCAAGCAGCGCAGCCCGTTCTGGATGTACGGCCTGGAGGAGCTCCGCTGCGACCTCACCACCTTCAAGGAGGCGGTGAAGCTGGAGACCGAGGGCAACGTGCACGCCCGCGACGTCCAGTACGCGATCCTCTTCGACCGCCTCTTCCGCTTCCCGGTCAGCGGCGACCGCGTCCGCAACTACGACGGCATGGGCGGCCAGCTGCTCTTCGCCTACCTGCACAAGCACGACGCGCTGCGCTGGCGCGACAACCGCCTCAGCATCGACTGGGAGCGGGCCCCGCAGGTCACCAACGCCCTCTGCGCCGAGATCGAGACCCTCTACCGCGACGGCATCGACCGCCCGAAGCCGGCCCACTGGATCGCCGCCTACGAGCTGGTCTCCCGCTACCTCACCCCGCACCCGGCCTCGACCTGGGCGAAGGGCACCGAGGCGCTCCCGTTCGGCAGCACCGAAGGCAAGGCGCTCAACAAGGCGCTGTGCGACGCTGTGCTCCCCGACGAGTTCCCGCTGAGCATGTTCTACGAGGCCCTCTCGAAGAAGCTCGGCGGCGTCATCGCCTCGACCGCCGGTATCACCGGCGCCGGCCTGCAGGGAGTCGCCGCGTGACCACCGCACCCAACGGACCGCTGACCGGCAAGGTCATCGCCGTCGCCGGAGCCAGCGGCCCGGCCGGCCAGGCCGTGCTGCGCCGCCTCGCCTCCGACGGCGCCACCGTCATCGGCGCCGACATCGACGCCCAGCGCCTGGAGTCCGCACTCGACTCCGTCCGCATCGCCGTCCGCGGCGCCCGGGTCAGCGGCCAGGTCATCGACCTCCTCGACCCGCAGGAGGTCCACGACTGGGCCGACCACCTGGAGGCCGAGCACGGCCACGTCGACGGCGTGTTCCACCTCGTCGGCGGCTGGCGCGGCAGCAAGACCTTCTTCGACAGCCGGATCGACGACTGGGACTTCCTGCACGACACCGTCGTGCGCACCCTCCAGCACACCTCGCTGGCGTTCCAGCCCGCCCTGGTCCGCAGCGAGTCCGGCCGGTACGCGATGATCTCCGCCGCCGCCGCGCACAAGCCCACCGCGGGCGGTGCCGCCTACGCCGCGGCCAAGGCCGCCACCGAGGCCTGGACGCTCGCCATGGCGGACTCCTTCCGCAAGGAGACCACCGCCGAGGACGGCAAGCCCACCGCCGCGGCTGCCATCCTGGTGATCAAGGCGTTGGTCAGTCCCGAGATGCGGGCCGAGAAGCCGGAGGCGAAGTTCGCCGGCTTCACCGACACCGCCGACCTCGCCGCACACCTGGCGGGCCTCTGGGACCGCCCCGCAGAAGAACTGAACGGACAGCACCTGTGGCTGACAGCCCAATGACCGACCTTTCCGAGCTCTCCGGCCACACGGACGCGCAGCGGCGGCACGACACCGCCGTCCGCGGCTTCTCCAGCGACAACTACGCCGGCGTGCACCCCGAGGTGCTCGCCGCCATAGCCCTCGCCAACGGTGGCCACCAGGTCGCCTACGGTGAGGACGACTACACCACCCACCTCCAGGACGTCTTCCGCCGCCACTTCGGCGAGCAGGCCGAGGCGTACCCCGTCTTCAACGGGACCGGCGCCAACGTCGTCGCCCTGCAGGCCCTGCTGCCGCGCTGGGGCGCGGTGGTCGCCGCCGAGAGCGCCCACATCAACGTGGACGAGGGCGGCGCGCCGGAGAAGATGGGCGGCATCAAGCTGCTCACCGTCCCCACCCCCGACGGCAAGCTCACCCCCGAGCTCATCGACCAGCAGGCCTGGGGCTTCGGGGACGAGCACCGCGCGCAGCCGCTCGTGGTCTCGATCACCCAGAGCACCGAGCTCGGCACCCTCTACACGGTGGAGGAGATCCGGGCGATCGTCGACCACGCGCACCAGCTCGGCATGCTGGTCCACGTGGACGGCTCGCGCCTCTCCAACGCCGCCGCCTCGCTCGGCGTCCCGCTGCGCGCCTTCACCACGGACGTGGGCGTCGACGTGCTGTCCTTCGGCGGCACGAAGAATGGCCTGCTGCTCGGCGAGTGCGTGGTCGTGCTCAACCCCGAGAAGGTCCGGAACATCAAGTTCCTGCGCAAGACCTCGATGCAGCTGGCGTCGAAGATGCGTTTCGTCTCGGTCCAGTTCGAGGCGCTGCTCTCGGGTGACCTCTACCTCCGCAACGCCGGCCACGCCAACGCCATGGCGAGCCGGCTGGAGGCCGCGGTCCGCGGGATCGACGGTGTGACCGTGGTCCGCCCGGTCCAGGCGAACGCGGTGTTCGCGATCCTCCCGCGCGAGGTGAGCGAGCGGCTCCAGAAGCGCTACCGCTTCTACTTCTGGAACGAGCACACCGGCGAGGTCCGCTGGATGTGTTCGTTCGACACCACGGAGGCCGATATCGACGCCTTCGCGGCGGCCATCGCCGAGGAGATGGGCCGCGCCTGACGCGCCCTCCGACCGCCGATCGTCCCGTCCCGCCGCCGCGGGACGGGACGATTTGCTTCTGACGGTCCCGTCCCCGTACAGTTCCGGAGTCGCCGCGAGAGAGCGGGGACAAGCGGAAAGCGAAGTCGG
>NZ_JZWY01000637.1:0-15857 GCF_000966955.1 Streptomyces sp. NRRL S-495 | reverse complement strand
GGGCCGACGCCCGCCCCCGCCCCGGTCGTGGTGCGGCTGTCCGCCGACGGCCCGGTGGTCCGCGCCCCGGGCGACGGCATGGACCTGCTCGGCGAGGCCTTCGCCCAGGACGCCGAGTGGCTGGTCGTGCCCGCCACCCGGTTCGGGCCGGAGTTCTTCACCTTGGGCACCCGACTCGCCGGGGAGGTCACCCAGAAGTTCGCCCAGTACCGGGTCGGCCTCGCCGTGGTCGGCGACCTCTCCGCGTACACCGGGGCCAGTGGCGCGCTGCGCGACTTCGTCCGGGAGAGCAACCGGGGCCGCCAGCTGTGGTTCCTCGCCGACGAGGCCGAGTTCGACGCCCGGATCGACGCGCTGCGCGGGGCCCGGAACGGCGCCTCCCGGCCGTCCCCGTGACCCCTTCCGCTTGCCCCGCGACGGCATCGGGTCGACCGTGGAGCTGATCCGTGCCGGGGGGAGGTGGAGCGGAGGGCCGGTCACGAGATATCTTGACGTCAAGACGTTGGAGACGTGAAGCGGAGTACCGATGACTGACTCGACCATCATCTATACGCACACCGACGAGGCGCCTGCCCTGGCGACGTACTCGTTCCTGCCGGTCGTCCAGGCGTACGCCTCGACCGCGGGCGTGAAGGTGGAGACGCGCGACATCTCCCTCGCCGGGCGGATCATCGCGAGCTTCCCGGAGCGTCTGACCGAGGACCAGCGGATCGGCGACGCCCTCGCCGAGCTGGGCGCCCTTGCCAAGACCCCGGGCGCCAACATCATCAAGCTGCCGAACATCTCGGCCTCGATCCCGCAGCTCAAGGCCGCCGTGGCCGAGCTGCAGGCGCAGGGCTACGCGCTGCCGGACTACCCGGACGACCCGCGGACCGACGAGGACAAGGACGTCCGCGCCCGCTACGACAAGGTCAAGGGCAGCGCCGTCAACCCGGTCCTGCGCGAGGGCAACTCCGACCGCCGCGCCCCCGCGTCGGTCAAGAACTACGCCAAGACCCACCCGCACCGCATGGGCGCCTGGTCGGCCGACTCCAAGACCAATGTCGCCACCATGGGCGTGAACGACTTCCGCTCCACCGAGAAGTCGACCGTGATCGGCGAGGCCGGCGCGCTGCGCATCGAGCTGCTCGCCGAGGACGGCAGCACCACCGTGCTGCGCGAGTCGGTCCCGGTGCTGGCCGGCGAGGTCGTGGACGCCTCGGTCATGCGCGCCGCCGCGCTGAACGAGTTCCTGGCCGCGCAGGTCGCCCGTGCCAAGGCCGAGGGTGTGCTGTTCTCGGTCCACCTCAAGGCCACCATGATGAAGGTCTCGGACCCGATCGTCTTCGGTCACGTGGTCCGGGCGTTCTTCCCGCAGACCTTCGCCAAGTACGGCGAGGTCCTGGTCGCCGCCGGTCTGAACCCGAACAACGGCCTCGGCGGCATCCTGGCCGGCCTCGACGCGCTGGAGAACGGCGCCGAGATCAAGGCCTCCTTCGAGGCCGAGCTGGCCGCCGGTCCGGCCCTGGCCATGGTCGACTCGGACAAGGGCATCACCAACCTGCACGTGCCGAGCGACGTCATCGTCGACGCCTCGATGCCGGCCATGATCCGCACCTCCGGCCACATGTGGGGCCCGGACGGCCAGGAGGCCGACACCCTGGCCGTGCTGCCGGACAGCAGCTACGCCGGTGTCTACCAGGCCGTCATCGACGACTGCCGCGCCAACGGCGCCCTGGACCCGGCCACCATCGGCTCGGTCCCGAACGTCGGCCTGATGGCCCAGGCCGCCGAGGAGTACGGCAGCCACGACAAGACCTTCGAGATCGCCGCCGCCGGCACCGTCCGCCTGGTCGACGCCGCCACCGGCGAGGTCGTCCTGGAGCAGGCCGTCCAGCCGGGCGACATCTTCCGCGCCTGCCAGACCAAGGACCTGCCGATCCGCGACTGGGTGAAGCTGGCCGTCACCCGCGCCCGGGTCAGCGGCGACCCGGCCGTCTTCTGGCTGGACGAGACCCGCGCCCACGACGCCGTGCTGATCGAGAAGGTCAAGGCGTACCTGCCGGAGCACGACACCACCGGTCTGCAGATCGAGATCCTGGCCCCGGTCGAGGCCACCACGTTCTCGCTGGAGCGCATTCGCCGCGGCGAGAACACCATCTCGGTGACCGGCAACGTGCTGCGCGACTACCTGACCGACCTGTTCCCGATCCTGGAGCTGGGCACCAGCGCCAAGATGCTGTCGGTCGTCCCGCTGATGAACGGCGGCGGCCTGTTCGAGACCGGCGCCGGCGGCTCCGCCCCGAAGCACGTCCAGCAGCTGGTCAAGGAGAACTACCTGCGCTGGGACAGCCTGGGCGAGTTCTTCGCGCTGGCCGCCAGCTTCGAGCACCTGGCCCGCACCACCGGCAACGCCCGCGCCCAGGTGCTGGCCGACACCCTGGACCGCGCCACCGGCACCTTCCTCAACGAGGACAAGTCGCCGAGCCGCCGCCTCGGTGGCATCGACAACCGCGGCAGCCACTTCTACCTGGCCATGTACTGGGCCCAGGAGCTGGCCGGCCAGACCGAGGACGCCGCCCTGGCCGAGGCCTTCGCGGGCCTGGCCAAGACGCTGACCGAGCAGGAGGCGGCCATCGTCGAGGAGCTCGTCGCCGTGCAGGGCTCCGCGGTCGAGCTCGGCGGCTACTTCCAGCCGGACCCGGCCAAGGCCGCCGCCGTGATGCGTCCCTCGAAGACGCTCAACGAGGCCATCGCCAACCTCGGCTGATCCCGCCCGCAGCGCGCACGACCCGGGAGGCCCCGGGGTCCGTACCGACGGACCCCGGGGCCTCCCGGCGTTCCACCGCCCGGGGGCGGCGGGGGCGGGGCGTTCAGTGGCCCTCGCCGTCCGGGCGGGCCTGCCGGGGGAGCAGGAAGGCGATCACGAAGGCCGCCGCGAGCAGCGCGGCGACCAGGCCGTAGGTCAGGCCGGCCGCATGCCCGAAGCCGTCGGTGCGGGCCCAGCCGAAGAACGCGGTGCCGAGCAGGGCCACGCCCATCGAGCCGCCGAGCTGCTGCTGGGCGTTGAGGACGCCGGAGGCGGAGCCGGTCTCGGACTCCTCGACCCCGGCGAGCGCGATGTCGAAGAACGGGGCCATGATCAGGCCGAGGCCGAGGCCGGCCAGGGCGAGTGCCGGCGCCAGCTGCCAGGAGCCGAGGTCGGCGGCGCCGTCCACGGTGACCCACAGGCCGAGCGCACCCGCGGCGGCCAGCACCATGCCGAGGTGCAGCACCCGGCGGCCGTACCGGGGGGCCAGCAGGGCGCCGGACAGCACGGCGCCGACGACCACGCCGATCGAGAGCGGGATCATCGACAGCCCGGCGTGCAGCGGGGTCCAGCCGAGGCCGAGCTGGAGGTGGAGGGTGAAGACCAGCATCAGGCCGGAGAGGGCGGCGAAGAACACCAGCCCGGTGGCGAGTGCCGAGACGAAGGCCTGCTTGCCGAAGAGCGAGGGCTCGATCAGCGGGGTGCCGCCGCGCCGCAGGACGCCGCGCTGCTGGACGGTGAAGAGCCAGGCCGTCGGCACCGAGGCGGCCATCGAGAGGAAGGTCCACAGCGGCCAGCCGAGCTCGCGGCCCTGCACCAGCGGGTAGACCAGCAGCAGGACGGCCAGGCCGAGCACGAGCACGCCGACCGGGTCGATCCGCCCGGCACCGGTACCGGTACCAGTGGTGATTCGGGAGCTGCGGTCGCCGGGCAGGATCCGCCCGGCGGCGAACACGGTGAGCAGGCCCACCGGCAGGTTGATCAGGAAGACCGCCCGCCAGCCGAGGCCGAACCAGTCGGCCCCGGTGAGGTAGCCGCCGAGGGTCGGGCCGAGGACCGAGGAGAGCCCGAGGATCGGGCCGAACAGCCCGAAGGCGGTGCCGAGTTCCTTGGGCGGGAACATCGCCTTGATCAGGCCGAGCCCCTGCGGGATGAGCAGCGCCGCGAACAGGCCCTGCACGGTGCGGGCGGCGACCAGGGTGCCGGCGCCGGGCGCGGCCGCGCAGAGCACCGAGGCGAGGGTGAAGCCGCTCGCGCCGAGGAGGAACAGGCGCTTGCGGCCGAAGAGGTCGCCGAGCCGGCCGCCGGTGATCAGCAGGACGGCGAAGGCGAGCGTGTAGGACGCGGTGATCCATTGGATCTGGGCGTCGCTGCCGCCGAGGTCCTGCCGGACGGCGGGGGCGGCGACGCCGACGATCGTGGTGTCGAGGAGGTCCATCACCTCGGCGGCGAGGATGACGGCGAGTCCCGCCCAGCGCAGCCGGTAGCCGGTGGACGGCGTTCCGGTGGGCGCGGGTGGGGCGATCTGGCTGGCCTGACTGGTCATGGGGAGGTCTCCGGAGCGAGAGCCAGTGACGAACGACGTTCGTCATCACGAACACTGTTTTCTTGAACGAACAGTGTTCTCCCATGGAACGGTGTTCGTGTCAAGTACTGTGGGTCCTGTCACCGACCACGAAGGAGCCCCCATGACCAGTGCCGCCCCGCGCTCCGGCTGGCCCGAGCACTGGCAGGACAGGGAGCGGGCGCCCCGGCGGCAGCCGCTGAGCCGGGAGCGGATCGTCGAGGCGGCATTGCGGATCGTCGACACCGAGGGCATGGACGCCCTGAGCATGCGGCGGGTCGGCCAGGAGCTCGGCACCGGCGCGGCCAGCCTCTACGCCCACGTCGGCTCCAAGGAGGAGCTGGTCGAGCTGGTCCTCGACCTCGCCTACGCCGACATCGAGCTGGAGGGGGCCGACCCGGCCCGCTGGGAGGAGCAGATCAAGGACCTGCTGCGGCGCTCCCGCGCGGCGCTGCTCGCGCACCGCGACCTGGCCAAGGCCGCCGTGGTCGCCAATGTCCCGATCACCCCGCACGCGATGGACATCGCCGAGGCGATGCTCGCCATCCTGCGGGCCGGCGGCCTGGACGAGCAGACCGCCGCCTACGGGGTCGACCTGCTGGGCCTGTACACCACCGCGACCGCCTTCGAGGCGTCCACCCGGGGCGGGGGCAACACCCAGGAGTTCACCGAGCGGATCCACGACTACTTCGCGACCATCCCGGCCGAGCGCTATCCGATGATCACCTCGATGTCCGCGGCGCTCACCCGCAACGTCGGCGACGAGCGCTTCGAGTTCGGCCTGGACATCCTGGTCGCCGGCCTCGCCCGGCAGGCCCCGCGCGGCGCCTGAGCCCGGGCCCTTCCGGCACGGCAGGGCCCGGGCACGACGAAGCCCCCGTCCGCGATCGGACGGGGGCTCGTCGAAGGTATTCAGCCGGATCAGCCGGCGTCGGCCGCCGGTCGCCGGTTGCGCTGGTCCAGCGAGGCCAGGTAGGCGTTGTAGGCCGCCAGCTCGGCGTCACCGCTGCGGTCCTCGGCGCGGTCCCGGCGGCGCGAGAGCCGCTCCTCCGAGCGCATCCACTGGTAGACCAGCGCGATCAGCACGATCGCGGTCGGGATCTCGCCGAACGCCCAGGTGATGCCGCCGGCCAGCTTCTGGTCGGCCAGCAGGTCGGTGCCGGGCGGCGCCCCCTCGGTGGTGAAGGTCTTGACCAGCTGGTGGTTGGCCATCATCACCGCGACGCCGAAGAAGGCGTGGAACGGCATGCCCATGAACAGCTCGATGATCCGCATCACATGGCCCGGCCGGTGCGGGCCCGGGTCCACGCCCATGATCGGCCAGAAGAACACCAGCCCGGTCGCCAGGAAGTGCACCATCATGGCGATGTGCCCGAGCCGGTACTGCATGAGGAAGTCGAACAGCGGGGTGAAGTAGACGCCGTACAGGCTCGCGATGAACAGCGGGATGGTGAAGCCCGGGTGCGAGATCACCTTCACGTAGGTCGAGTGCAGCAGCGCCACCAGCAGCTCGCGCGGCCCGCGCGGACGTCCCTTGCCGGTCGGCCGCAGCGCGCGCAGCGCCAGGGTGATCGGCCCGCCGAGCAGCAGCAGGATCGGCGACAGCATGGAGAGCACCATGTGCTGGATCATGTGCGCGCTGAACAGCACCATGCCGTAGTCGTTCAGCCCGGTGCAGGTGACCAGGATCACCGAGCCGATGCCCAGCACCCAGGCCACCGTGCGCCCGACCGACCAGCTGTCCCCGCGCCGCCGCAGCCGCACCACGCCGAGGAGGTACAGCGCGAGCCCGGCCAGGGCGGCGGCCAGGAACACCCAGTCGGGGGACCAGGTGAGCACATTGGAGAACGTGAAGGGTCCTAGTTCGGTCATCCCGCCGTGGTGGTGCATGCCTGACATTCCGTCGCCCATCGGCGGGTCCTGCTTTCCGTCCTCGCGGTCCCTGGGTGGGTCCGGTTCGCCCGTTTTGCTTCGTCGTACAGCCTAGGCGGGCCTTACCCCGGCCGGCCCCCCGGCCCCCTGTCCGCCGGCTCGGCCCTTCGGGACGAGGACGTTCCCGTTGCGGAGGCCGGCGGCGAAGTCGTCGATGTTCTGGACGGTGGTGTCGATGATCTGGCCGACGGCGGTGCGGGTGCAGTAGGCCTGGTGGCTGGTGACCAGGACCTCCGCACCGGGCGGCGCCCGGACCACGTACACCTACGACACCGCGGGCCGTCCGGTCAGCGTGACGGACCCCGGCGGCGGCAGGAGCACCTACACCTACACCGCCAAGGGAGAGCTCGCCTCGGAGACCACCGCCGCCGGCCGCACCACCACCTACGGCTACGACACCCTCGGCCGGCTCACCTCCACCACCGACCCCGCCGGCGGAGTGACGACCCTCACCTACGACACCTACGACCACGTGCGCACCAGGACGGACCCGCGAGGCAACGCCGCCGGGGGCGTAGCCGAGGTCGTGGCCACCGTGGTCCCCGGCCCGATCGGCGCGATCGCGGCTGGGGTCTCCTCGGTGTCCTACGCAGCCACCGGCAACTGGGAAAAGGCCGCCGAAATGGCCGTAACAGTGGCTGCGGCGGCAGTCGGCGTCGCGGCAGCCGTCAAGGTAGCCGCAGTTGCGGTCAAAGCAGTTAAGGCGACCAAGAAGGCCAACGCGATCTTCAAGGATTCTCGGGTCGGTGTACGGCTCTACAATGCGCCTATCGTCGGCAAAAAGTCATTGCTCTTCGGCGACAAGCACGCCCCAGAGAACGCCAAAAAGCGAGCCGGGCTGTTGAACCGTGGCAAGGAGGCCAACTGGTCGATAGGGTGGAGCGCCCGAACCAACTACAAGGGCGTGGATGCCATACGCAAGGCGCATCCTGCTCAGTCGGCCTCGAAGAAGAAGCAGAAGGCGCGGGCTGTCTTCCGAATCAGGGTCGGGGCAAAGAAAGTTGACCTGGGGAACGGACCATGGAGGTAGCGGATGGGACCAGATGAATCGAGTCTGAAATGGTCGGCGGAAGAAATTTTCGCTAAAGGTGACCGATCCGGCCGCTTCTCTGATATTGAGATGGTTGAACTCACTGCCGAGCCGAGGCTGATCGACTTTCACCTGGAGGCGTTGACCGGTAACGAATACCTGGTGATGCTGCGGGAAGATTTGGGAGAGGCCAGAGTACTCTTCGAGGAGTATGTGTTCGAAGATGTCCCGGCTCATCGGATCATCGAATTCGTGGATCTGCTTGAGCGTGGCGAGGTAGATCTCTCGTTCACGCGTTTCAAAAAGCAACTGATCCTGCGGGTGTCCGTACCCGAAGGCACCTGGGTTGACGGGCGCCGGTTCCGGGATGATCTATCGGACTGGGAGAAGAGTGTTGTTGAGCGTAACTGACAAGTAGCCTCAAGCTTTCGTGACGGTCCGCCGGTTCATTCGGCGGACCGTTTCGGCTTGTAGAGTTGGCGGTGGGCAGGCTGACGTTCCGACAACCGGTGAATCGTCAGCGCCGGGGGACGACAGAACCGGGCTAACCGATGCGACGCCGGATAGTAGTTCGATGGCGAATGACTGGGTGATGGACCAGCGGGCCGGCTGATCTCGATGGCGGGGTGGGCAGCATTGAGGGGTGAGGGATCATGGCCGCCAGTCCGTGCTGACTTGAGCGATGATTTGGTCTGAGGGGGGAATCATCGGCCGTCGTCTCCCCGGGCGTATGGATTCGCTCGCTCGTCCGGTGGATCGCGTGGCGTGTGAGTACCGTAGGTTTCTGGGCCTCTGAAGTTAGCTTTTGGGGACGAGGGTGTTCTCGTTGGTGCGGCCGGCGGCGAAGTCGTCGACGTTCTGGACGGTGGTGTCGATGATCTGGCCGACCGCGGTGCGGGTGAAGTAGGCCTGGTGGCTGGTGACCAGGACCTGGGGGAAGGTGACCAGGCGGGCGAGGGTGTCGTCGGTGATGCCCTGGATGGATTGGTCGGTGAAGAAGACGCCGGTCTCCTCCTCGTAGACGTCGAGGCCGACGCCGGAGAGGTGTCCGGCGCGGAGGGTCTCGACCAGGGCGGCGCTGTCGACGAGGCCGCCGCGGCTGGAGTTGACCAGGATCGCGTCCTCCTTCATGCGGGCGAGGGCGGTGGCGTCGATGAGGTGGTGGGTGGCCGGCAGCAGGGGGACGTGGAGGCTGACGAGGTCGGCGCGGGAGAGCAGTTCGGGGAGTTCGGTGTAGGTCAGGCCGAGGTCGAGGCAGGCGGGGTTGGGGGCGATGTCCCAGCCCAGGAGCTCGGTGCCGAATCCGGCCGCGATGCGGGTGAAGCACTCGCCGATCTTGCCGGTGCCGATGACGCCGCCGGTCATGCCGTGGATGTCGCGGCCGAGCAGGCCGTCGAGGCGGAAGTCGAACTCGCGGGAGCGGTTGGCGGCCCGGGTGAGGCGGCGGTTGACGGCCAGGGCGAGGGCCCACGCGTGTTCGGCAACTGAGTACGGGCTGTAGTGGGAGACGCGGGCGACGGTGAGGCCGAGGGCGGCGGCGGCGTCGAGGTCGATGTTGTTGAAGCCGGTGGAGCGCTGGGCGACCAGCTCGGTGCCGCCGGCGGCGAGGACGGCGAGGGTGGCGGCGTCGAGCTCGGCGTTGACGCTGCTGCTGACCGCCGGGTACCCGGCGGCGAGCGGGGCGGTGTCGCGGTTGAGGAAGACGGGGAGGCAGCGCAGCGCGTGCCGGCCCGCGAAGGCCTTCTCCAGCAGCGGTCGTTCGTCGGCCTGTACGCCGTACGCGAGGATCTCCATCGCCTGGTCCCTCCTGGGTCCGTCCGGTCCATTGCGCTCCTCCGGTCACGCTAGGCCGTGCCCGACGGACCCCGCCAGGCGGCCGCCGCCGGGGTGATCGCTGCGTGTTCGGCGCGTGACAGAAAATGACCGGATTTATACGCAACCCTACGTACCCCCGCCGATCGGCTGTTCCGTAGGTCAACAAGCATTGCGACCATCGAAACGAGTGATTCGATCAAGGAATCACCTTCGTTTAACGATTAACCAATCGTTCGTGAACAGTGCCCGAACCACAGTCCCGGGCACTCGAGGGGGTATCACCATGTCCGAAGACACCCATGCCACGGAGCTGACGCGCCGACGGATGCTCCAGGGGGCCGCGGCCGCCCTGACCGTCGCCACCGGCACCGTCGTGATCGGTCTCGCGGGCCCGGGCGGCGGGGCCGCCACCGCCGCCGACCCGGGCGCGTCCGACAGTTTCGACGAGGTCTTCCAGGGTCGGCGGATCCAGGGCCGTCCGGCCGCCGGGGGGAGCCACCACCACGGCGGCGGCGCCGGCACCGGCTACGAGGTGCGGATCGACGGCGACGAGCTGCACATGATGCGCAACGCCGACGGCACCTGGATCAGCGTCGTCAACCACTACCAGACCTTCGCGACGCCGCGCGCGCTCGCCCGGGCCGCCGTCAACGACCTCCAGGGCGCGACGCTCGTCCCCGTCGCCACCGCCTGATTCCGGCCACCCGGCCACCCGGCCACCCGAGACCGACACACCACCACCAGAGGGGGGACTCATGGGAGTCCGCAAGAACCAGGCGAACCTGACGGCCCAGGAGAAGCGCGCCTTCGTCAACGCCGTGCTGGCGCTCAAGGCGAACGGCGGCTACGACCCGTTCGTCACCACGCACAACCAGTTCATCCTCAGCGACGTCGACAACGGCGAGCGCACCGGGCACCGCTCGCCCTCCTTCCTGCCCTGGCACCGCCAGTACCTGCTGGAGTTCGAGCGGGCGCTGCAGGCCGTCGACCCCAGCGTCAACCTCCCGTACTGGGACTGGACCGCCGACCGCACCGCCACCGCCGGCATCTGGGGCGCCGACTTCATGGGCGGCAACGGCCGCAGCAGCGACGGCCAGGTGACCACCGGTCCGTTCGCCTTCTCCGGCGGCAACTGGCGGCTCAACGTCAACACCGACAGCCGCACCTATCTGCGCCGCCAGCTCGGCACCGGGGTGGCCCAGCTGCCCAGCCGGGCCGACACCGAGTCGGTGCTCGCCATCACCACCTACGACGCCGCGCCGTGGAACAGCTCCTCGGCCGGCTTCCGCAACAACCTGGAGGGGTGGCGCGGGGTCAACCTGCACAACCGGGTGCACGTCTGGGTGGGCGGCCAGATGGCCACCGGCATGTCGCCCAACGACCCGGTGTTCTGGCTGCACCACTGCTTCGTCGACAAGCTGTGGTCCGAGTGGCAGAAGCGCAACCCCGGCAAGACCTACCTGCCGACGGCCGGCACGCCCGACGTGATCGACCTCAACGACCGGATGAAGCCGTGGAACACGGTCACCCCGGCCGATCTGCTCGACCACAGCGGCACCTACACCTACGACACCGGGTTCTGATCGGCTGACCGCCGCCGGTCCGGTTCCGCTCCCGGCGGGGCAGTCGCCGCGAACGGCCCCGGCCCCCGAGAGTCGCGCTCTCGGGGGCCGGGGCACCGGACGTACGGGGGCGGGCGGTCAGATGACCGTCTCGGCCTCCAGGTAGCGGTCGGCCGGCACGGTCTTCAGCTCGGCCACCGCCTCGGCCAGCGGCACCAGGCTGATGTTGGTGCCCTGGAGGGCGGTGATGTGCCCGAAGGCGCCCTTGTGGACGGCCTCCACGGCGTGCCAGCCGAAGCGGGTGGCGAGGACCCGGTCGTAGGCGGTCGGGGTGCCGCCGCGCTGGGTGTGGCCGAGGATGACCGGACGGGCCTCCTTGCCGAGCCGGTGCTCCAGCTCGCTGGAGAGCTGGGTGGCGATGCCGGTGAAGCGCTCGTGGCCGTAGATGTCCTTGCTGCCCTCCTCCCAGTGCATGGTGCCGGGCTCGGGCTTGGCGCCCTCGGCGCAGACCACGATGGCGAACTTCTTCTGGCGGTCGAAGCGCTCCCGGACGACCGCGGTGAGCTTCTCGATGTGGAACGGGCGCTCCGGCACGACGATCGCGTGCGCGCCCGCCGCCATGCCCGCGTTCAGGGCGATCCAGCCGGTGTGGCGGCCCATGACCTCGACCACCATCACGCGCTGGTGCGACTCGGCGGTGGTCTTCAGCCGGTCCAGCGCCTCGGTGGCGACCGAGACGGCGGTGTCGAAGCCGAAGGTGACATCGGTGCACGCGATGTCGTTGTCGATGGTCTTCGGCACACCGACGATCGGCAGGCCCGCGTCGCTCATCAGCTTGGCGGCCTTGAGGGTGCCCTCGCCGCCGATCGGGATCACCGCGTCCAGGCCGAGGTCCGCGCAGTACTGCTTGGCGCGCTCGACGCCGTCGCGCAGATGGCTGGGCTGGACCCGGGAGGACCCGAGGATGGTGCCACCCTGGGCGAGGATGCCGCTCACCGAGTCGAGGGTCAGGGGCCGGTGGTGCCCTTCGAGGAAACCGCGCCAGCCGTCCTCGAACCCGATGATCTCGTCGCCGTGGTCGACCACCCCCCGGTGGACCACGGACCGGATCACGGCGTTCAGGCCGGGGCAGTCACCGCCGCTGGTCAGCACTCCAATACGCATTGCTTTGCAACTCCCGAGCAGAACCGAGGAACGGCCGGACTACAGGCTGGGACGACGGACCGCCACCGTGACAGGCCGTACCCGCGCCGGGTGGGCGCGGAGGTGACTGTCGGGTGAAGGACCGGCCGATTCGGACAGAACATCCGAAACCGGCCGTGGAGTCGAGCATACGGTCCCTGCGTCCGGCCGGGCAGGAGCCGACGCGGGAGCGGCGTCGTCGACGCCCCCGCGTGGAAATGCAGCCTGCTGCCGAGGAGGGTGTGCAGCCGGCAGCCCCGGGACGGGGCAGCCCCATTGTCGTACGTCCCGGCCCGTCCGTGGAGCCCATGACCGCATCGCGGGCACCGGGCGGACGGACCGGGGGCGTACTACGCGGGGCGCGTCGTGGCCGCGATGCGCTCGGCGCGCAGCGCGTCGTACCAGGTGGTGTCGGCCGGCGGCAGGGCGTTCACGTCCAGCGCCAGCTTGAGCAGCATGTCCGCGACGGCGGGATTGCGCGCCATCACCGGGCCGTGCAGATAGGTGCCGAAGACGGTGTCCCGCCAGGCGCCCTCGGTGCCGTCGCCGGTGCCGTTGCCCCGGCCGGCGGTGACCCGGGCCAGCGGCTTGACGCCCTGGCCGAGGTGGGTCACGCCCTGGTGGTTCTCGAATCCGGTCAGCTGCGGCAGGCCGAGCGCCGGGTCCACGTCGGCCAGCACGTCGCCGACGCAGCGCTCGCCCTCGCCGCGGGTGGTCCACACGTCCAGCAGGCCGAGGCCCGGCTCGCGCTGGCCGAGGTCGTTGACGAACTCGTGGCCGAGGATCTGGTAGCCGGCGCAGACCGCGAAGATGATCGCGCCGTTCTCGGCCGCCCGCACCAGCCCGGTGTCGTTGCGCAGCCGCTCGGCGGCCAGCCGCTGCGGGCGGTCCTCACCGCCGCCGATCAGGTAGATGTCCCCGCTGGTGGGCACCGACTGGTCGGAGCGGACGTCGATCCGGGTCACGTTGAGATGGCGCTGGCGGGCCCGGCGCTCCACGACCAGGGCATTGCCCCGGTCGCCGTAGGTGCTGAGCAGGTCGGGGTAGACCCAGACCACGCGCAGGCTGCTCTCACTCATCCTCGAAGGCCTTCCATGACGTACGTGCGGTGGGCTGCTGGGGGCTGCGGGTGCCGCTCCGGCATCAGCCGGCCACGACCTTCCGCAGCTGCTGGAAGGCGGTGTAGTTGGCGATCGCCTCGATCCGGCCGGGCGGGGCCATCCGGACGGCCTGCTCCAGCGAGTCCACGACGTGGAACTGCAGCCCGGCGACCTCCAGGCGCACCGCGAGGTCCAGCTTGCGCTGGCCCAGCACGAAGACCGGGTGCCCGGCCAGCCGCTCGTAGTCGACGTCCCACAGCCAGGAGGTGTCGGTGCCGTCCGCGTCGAGCGCGTTGACCGAGAGCACCACCGGGGTGGGCGGGCCGTCGATCAGCGAGAAGGTCTCCAGCCAGCCGGCCGGGTTCTTGGCCAGCAGCAGCCTTATGTCACGGCCCTGGTACTGCACCACGTCGTAGCGGCCGGCGACCGCGGTGACGCCGCGCATCCGCTCCAGGGCGACCTGCGGGGAGACGCCGAACACGGCGGCGACCGCGGCCGAGCTGGTGGCGTTGGCGAGGTTGGCCCGGCCGGGCAGCTGGAGCTGGATCGGCCAGGCGCCGCGCTGCGGGTCGACCACATGGGTGCCCTGGAGCGCCCAGTGCGGGTTGGGGCGCCGGAAGCCGCACTCCTGGCAGAACCAGTCGTCGCCGGGGCGCTGCATCACACCGCCGCAGGCGGGGCAGGACCAGGCGTCCTCCTTCCACGCCTGTCCGGCGGCCACCCAGACCACCTTCTTGCAGGAGGAGGCGGCCCAGGTCACCAGCGGGTCGTCGGCGTTGGCGATCACCACGGCCTCGGTGTCCTGGAGGCCCTCGCGCCACTTCTCGGCCATCATCCGGGTCTCGGCGGCGCGGTCGAGCTGGTCGCGGGAGAGGTTGAGCAGGGCGATCGCCTTGGGGCGGGTGTCGCGGGCGACGCCGGCCAGGTACTTCTCGTCGACCTCGATCACGCCGAAGCGGGCCTCCGAGCCGCCGGCCAGGGCGGAGGTGATGCCGGCCGGCATGTTGGCGCCCAGGGCGTTGGAGACCACCGGGCCGGCGGCGCGCAGCGCCTCGGCGATCAGGCGGGTCGTGGTGGTCTTGCCGTTGGTGGCGCTGACCAGCACCACGTCCAGGTGGTCGGCGAGGGTGGCGAGCAGATCGGGGTCGAGCCTGAGCGCGACCTTGCCGCCGATCACCGAGCCGCTGCCTCGGCCGGCCTTGCGGGACACGGCGGCGGCCACCTTGCCGGCGGTCACCGCGATCTTCGCGCGTGCCGGCAGCGAGGCGTCGCGTGCGCCTGTGGGCTCCGATTCGGTGCCTGCCATGCTCAGTGGTTCCTCCTTGCTGCGGCACCGCCCGGGGGCCGGACTACGGGCCGTCGGGCGGCGGGGACGGGATCAGCCTACCGACTCCGCCGCCCGGCTCGACCCCCCGGACCCCGTGCCGCCTGCTGCGACGCCCCGGGAGCGGCGGTCCGGGAGGTCCTGACGCGGGATCAGGATCGGCGGTGTACGGACGGGCCGTTCGCCGTCGGGGACGCCTGAGCGGGGTGCGGCGGTTCCGCGCGCGCCCCGGGCCGGGCGGCACGGGGGCCGCCCGGCCCGGGGCCGGTGAGGTTCTTGGTGAGGATGTGGTGAAGAAATGACCGGACGATTACCGGACCTGTCCGATCTGCTCACCGGTACGGCTCGATCGCGGCGCCGGGCGGCCCCATCAGCGGCTCCGTGAGCGGCCCCATGAGCCGCTCCGCGAGCAGCCCGAGGGCGGCCCCGGGAGGGTCCGGTCTTCAGCGGCCCGGACGGGTCTGCCACGGCACCGGGAGCTCCTCGGCAGCCTCCGCCAGATGGGCGGTGATCACCAGGGTGCCCTCGTCCACCTCGTAGTCCAGCGGGGCCGCCAGCCGGCGCATGGTCGCGATCAGCCCGGTGTTGGACGACTGGGTGACCGCGTACACCGTCTCCACCCCGGCCTCCAGGGCCAGCGCGGACATCCGCCGCATGAGGTCCAGGCCCAGCCCGCGCCGCTGCCAGGCGTCCTCGACCAGCACCGCCACCTCGGCGCTGTCGTCGTCCCACATCAGGTGCCCGAGGGCGACGATCCGCCCGTCCGCCGTCTCCACCGCCAGGGCCTGCCCGTGCCGGGCGTCCAGCAGGTGGTCCAGGTAGCGGTCGGCGTCCCGGACCGGCCCGTGGTAGCGCTTGCGCAGGGTCTCGGGGGAGCAGCGGTGGTGCATCGCCAGCGCGGCCGCCTTGTCGGCCGCGTCCGCGCGCCGCACGGTCAGCTCGGCGCCGGCCGGCACGCTCAGCCGGGCCCGGACGTCCGGCACCCGGGGGCCGAGCAGGGTGTCCAGCTCGACCAGGGCCTGCGCCCGGGCGAACTCGGTCGGGGTGAACGGCAGCTGCGGGCGGGTGAGCTCGATCAGCTCGCCCGAGGGGACGGGCAGCCGCATCACATGGCCGTCCACCCCGGCGGTGCCGCGCGCCGCCGCCCCCGGGTACTGCCGGATGCTGCACTGCCCGAAGAGCTGGCGCAGTGCGATCGGCAGCTCCGCGGCGTCCAGTGCCGTCCGGGTGGCGAGGGCCAGTACATGGGTGGGCACGTCCACCAGGTCGTGCGCGTCGGCCGGGCCGGTCCAGATGTCGTCCCCGCCGGCCCCGGCCACCAGTGCGGTCAGCTCGGCCCGGGTGAGCGAGCGCGGCGCGCGGACGAAGAACTCGTCCACGGCGCCGGTCGGCAGCGGGTGGGACTGCATCGAGACGATGTTCACCTGCCGTCCGGCGAAGGCCGCGCAGACCCGGGCCAGACTGCCGGGGGAGTCCTGCACGGTGGTGCGGACCCGCCACAGCGTGCTGCCCTCGAAGTCGTCCAGCGGCCCCCGCAGCGGCTCGGCGCCGGGCGCCCCC
>NZ_JZWY01000636.1:0-1857 GCF_000966955.1 Streptomyces sp. NRRL S-495 | reverse complement strand
GCGGCCCCCGGCGGCGCGGGCGCGTCCGGCGCCGGGGGGCCGTGCAACTGGTGGCGGTGCGCCCACCAGGTGTGGAACAGCGCGGTGGCGAGCAGCGCGACGGCGGACACGGCCAGCACCGCCGGCCCGTCCGGTCCGTGCACCACGAGCTTGGCCACCAGGTCGGCGGCCGTCACCGAGAGGAAGACGGCGGAGAGCTCCACCGCGTCGCGACGCCAGCGGTGGCCGCGGAGGCCGCGGCGCTGGGCACGGGAGGGGGTCGTGGTCGGATCGGTCGTGGACGTCAGCTGCTCGGTGCGCTCCATGCCATCAATCTGCCGCTTCCGTGTTTCACGATCACGAATCCTCCGTGACCCCGCGGTTAATGGTGCCGTGACTCGATCACCGTCGCCGGTCACCCGGAGTGCTCGCGCCCGGCGGCCTTCACTTCGGCGAGCAGGACGGCGAGGTCCTCCTCGGTGGTGGCGGGATTGAGGAGGCAGGCGCGGAGGATCTCGCGGCCGTCGAGGCGGGCGCCGGTGAGGAAGGCGCGGCCGCGGCGCTGGACGGCGGCGGGGAGCTCGCGGTTGAGGGCGTCGAGGGCGGCCTCGTCGGTACGGCCGGTCCCGCCGGTCCGGCCGGCGGGGCGCAGGCGGAACGCCACGATGGAGGTCTGCACCTCGGCGAGGAGTTCCAACTCCGGGTCGGCGGTGATGAGTTCGCCGAGCCGGCGGGCCAGTGCGGTGGTCCGGGAGATGTCGGCGGCCAGACCGTCGCGGCCCCGGTGGGCGATGGTCGCCCACACCTTGAGGGCGCGGAACGGGCGGGTCTGCTCGGTGCCGTACTCGGAGAACCAGCCGAGCTCGCCGGCCGCCTCGTCGCGCAGGTAGGAGGGGACGAGGCTGAAGGCGGCGCGCAGCTCGGCCGGGTCGCGCACCAGCGCGCAGCCGCAGTCGACCGGGACGCCGAGCCACTTGTGCGGGTCGAGGGCGAGCGAGTCGGCGCGCGCCAGCCCGGCGTAGCGGTGGGCGATCTCCGGGTCCAGCACGCCGAACGCCCCGTAGGCGCCGTCCACGTGCAGCCAGAGCCGCTCCTCGGCGCACAGGTCGGCGATCGGGTCGAAGGCGTCCACCGCGCCGGTGCCGACCGTGCCGGCCGAGGCCACCACCAGGAAGGGCAGCAGTCCGGCGGCCCGGTCGCGGGCGATCGCATCGCGCAGCCCGGCGGGGTCCAGGCGGCCGTCCGGTCCGGTGGCGACGGCGCGCAGGTGCTTGCTGCCGAGGCCCAGCAGCTCGGCGGCCTTGCGGACGCAGGAGTGGGTCTCGCCGGTGACGTAGCCGACCAGCGGCGGCATCCCGGCCAGGCCGTCCTCGCGGACGTCCCACCCGGCGGCGCGCGCGGCCCGGTTGCGGGCGGCGGCGAGGCAGACGATGGTCGCCATCGAGGTGCCGGAGGTGAGCAGCCCGCCGCCGGGCGGGTGCGGGAAGCCGACCAGTTCGGCGATCCAGCGGACCACGGCCCGCTCCAGGTGGACGTCCGCGTGGTCGCCGCCGGCCGAGCTGGGGTTCATCGCGGCGGCGGCCAGGGTGGCGAGCACGCCGGCCGGGGCGGGCGCGGAGTTCACCCAGCCGAAGAAGCGCGGGTGGCCGTTGCCCATCGGGTACGGCAGGACGTCGCGGCCGACGGCGGCCAGCAGCTCGTCCAGCGGACGGCCGGCGGCGGGCAGCGGGGCGTCCAGCAGGGTGCGGCGGGCGGCCTCGTCCATCGGCTGCCAGACCGGGCCGGCTGCCAGCCCGGCGAGGTGGTCGGCGGCCAGGTCGGCGGCGGTGTGCGCGGCGGCGCGGAAGTCGTCGGAGGTCATGCGGCGGCTCCAGGTGG
>NZ_JZWY01000635.1:0-13257 GCF_000966955.1 Streptomyces sp. NRRL S-495 | reverse complement strand
GCTCCAGGTGGTGCGGGGCCCGGTGGCGCGGCGTCCTCGGCGCACCCGAACGTCGCGATCCTACGGAAACGGGCCCGCGCCGTGCGGCGCGGGCCCGGTATCCGGGACGGCCCGGCGCCGGAGAGGTTCGGGTGACCGGTCGACCGCGAGCGGTGATGGCCCTGGTGGCGCGAGTGATCGCCCGATCGCCCAGCACCTGGTGAACCGCGGCGGCGCTCCGAACGGGGCGGCGGTTGCCCGGCGCGCTTGGGGGACAAGAGAACTGACATGTCCTCAGAAGAACTTCGCATGCGCCGAATTCCCGGGACCGGGCGGGCAACCTCCGGCGGAGGGACGGGCGTCATCGGGGTATCGGGGCACCGTGCCCCGGGTCTGGAGGAACGACATGGCTGTCGGAACACGCATCCGACTGTCGCTGATAGGCGCGCTCGCCGCGCTCCTCGCGGGCGGGGTCCTGCCCACCACCGCCTCGGCCGCCCCGGAACCATCGCCCGCCGCGGGGGCGGCGCGCTGGACGGCGGCCAAACTGCCGAGCGGCGACACCGTGCTGACCGGCTCCACCCGTCCCGACGCCCGCACCACCTGGGCGGCCGGCTTCCGGGTCGCCCCGGGCAGCGACGGGAGCGTCGGGTTCGACCCCGTGCTCTACGCCCGCGACGACCGCCGCGACGGGAAGTGGACCGAAGTGCCGACCGCGCCCGCCGGGACCGACCGGGTCAACGCCGTCGCGGCGACCTCGGCCCGTGACGGCTGGCTGGTCGGTGACTCCGGCCGGGGTGGCGGGCCGGTCATGACCCAGCACTGGAACGGCCGCTCCTGGCAGGTGGAGCCGGCTCCGATGCCCGCCGACTCGGTCGGCGGCGGCCTGCTGGGAATCGCCGCGCTGACGCCGAACAATGCCTGGGCGGCGGGCTGGAGCCAGGGGCCCGACAGTCACGTGGGCATCGTCCAGCACTGGAACGGCCGCTCCTGGCGGCAGGTCGAACTGCCCGCGCCGTTCCAGAACTGGGGCCTCGGCGCGATCGCCGCGGCCGGCCCCGACGACGTCTGGGCCGTCGGCAACGGCTACGCCGAGGACGACCGGCCGGTCGCCCTGCACTTCGACGGGCGCAGCTGGAGCGTCGTGCCGGTGCCGGCCTTCGGCGGCCTGTACGGCGAGTTCAACGATGTCGTGGTGAAGGGGCCGCGCGACGTGTGGGCGGTCGGGCGCGTGGTGCTGGACGAGAAGGACCGCGGCCACGCGTTGCTCATGCACTGGGACGGTCGCGCCTGGACCCGGGTCGAGGCTCCCGAGGGTGCGGGCGCCGTGAGCGGCGCCGCCTCCTCGCCGGACGGCATCGTGACGGTGGGCCGGGTCTCGGGCGGCGGCGAGGCGGCGTACGCGCTGCGGGTGACGGGCTCGCGGGCGACCTCGCTGGACTTCCCGGAGTCCGGCGCGGGCACGGCGTTCTGGTCCTGGAAGGTGTCCACCACCGGTCGTGAGGTGACCGTCACCGGCGCCTTCAACTACGAGAAGCAGCAACTCCCGCAGCCGATGGTGATGACCACCCGGCTCTGACCGCAGTGCTCTGACCGCAGTGCCCTGACCGCACGGCCCCGGCTGTACGGCCCCGGCTGTACGGTCGCGCCCGGTCCGGCGGCCCCGCCTCGGCGGTGGGGCCGCCGGACCCTGCCGTCCCGCCGCCGGTGCGGAATCCGCGCACGATCGGGCGGCCGTCGGAGTTCCCGCGTCGGCCGGTCGCCGACACCGTGCCGTACGTGCCGGCACCTCCTCAGTCGAGGGAGGCGGACAGCCCGCCGGCGGAGCGGCAGTAGCCCTGCATCTCCTTGTCGGAGAACTTGGCGCAGAGCCGGCCGGCCGCGCCCGCGTCCGTGTAGTTGACCGTGTAGTAGCTGACCAGCCCCTCGGCGCAGGCCTTGCGCTGCCAGCCGTCCGCGGCGGTGGCGCACTGCTGGGCGGCCCAGTCCTCGCGGTCCAGGTTGTACTTCATGGTGCGCGAGCCGACGCCCCGGCTGCAGTCGACCGCCCCGCCGGAGGCCTTGCCGGCGAGGCACCACTTCAGTGCCTCGGCGTACACCTCGGGGTGGTTCGGGTAGTCGTGCGAGGAGAGGTAGAAGGTCGGCGCGTAGAAGAAGCAGGCGGACTGGAACAGCGCCGGCTGGTCCTTGCACGGGTACAGCGGGTCCTGGGCGAGCTTGTCGGCGGGGAGGTTGGCCTTGGCCTTCTCGTCCTCCTCGTCCGGGCCGAAGAGCTGCATGAACAGGCCCTCGGAGCAGCGGATCCGGTTCTGGTCGGTGGTGAACTTGTTGCACAGCTCGCGCGCCTTGGCGACGTCCTGCTTGGCGACGAACATGGTGCCGTGGCCGACGCCGTGGATGCACGGGCCGCTGTTCTTGGGCGCGCAGAGCTTGACCAGGTCGGTCTCCGGCTGGGCGGAGGCGTTGAGCATCTCCTCCACCGCGCCGTGCAGATAGCCGGCCGCGCAGGTCTCGTGCGGGAAGGAGATGACCTTCTGGAAGTCGGCGTTGAACCGCTTGACCGCCGCGTGCCCGAGCTCGTGGGCGATCGGGTGGCAGAACCGGACGGTGTACGGCAGCTGCTTGGTGATCCGGTCGAGGTCGGCCAGGGCGACGCCGGGGTCGCTGGCCTCCATCTCGGCCATCAGCTTGTTGCGCAGCGTCGAGCGGGTCCACACCGCCGGGTCGCCGGTCGCGGTGGCCGACGCGGCCGGCTGCCCGGCCGCCTGCCCGGTACTGGCGGGCGCGGCGCCGGCCGAGCCGGTGGCGCCCTCGGTCCCCGGGACGGCCGCGGCGACGGCCGCGCGGTCGGCGGCCTGCTGGGGCGTCCAGTCGGTGACGGCCACCGACCCCAGACCCAGCACCCCGAGCAGCAGGGCGGTGAGAATCGCGAAGGCTCGCGGTTGCATGACGGAGATCCCCCGGCGGATCGAGACGGACGGGACGTTCCCCATCCTGACGGCACGGGTCTCGGATTCCGTGTTTTCGGCCGCCATTCGGGAGGTGTCGGCGACGCTATCGCACGTCCCGACCGGTCAACGAGCCGGGTTCACGGCGGGTCACCCTCCCCCGGGTGGCGCAACGGCGCACCACCCGGGGCACCCGGGGTCAGAGCTCCAGCGACACCTGGTACTCCGTCAGCCAGGCGTCCAGGTCCAGGGCCAGATCGGCCGCCAGCCGGACCGTCTGCGGGTCGGTGTCGGGGGCGAGCGCGTCGGCGAGCTCGCGGCGGTCGAGCAGGGCGAGGGCGGGGGAGCCGGGGTCGGCGGCCAGTGCGGCGAGCTCGCGGCGGAGCAGCTCCGGGTAGCGGGGGTCCTGGACGATCGGGTACGGGCTCTTCATCCGGCCGGCGATCTCGGCCGGCAGCACGTCCCGGACGGCGGCGCGCAGCAGGCTCTTCTCCCGGCCGTCGAAGGACTTCATCGTCCACGGCGTGTTGAAGACGTACTGCACCAGCCGGTGGTCGCAGAACGGCACCCGCACCTCCAGCCCGCTGGCCATGCTCATCCGGTCCTTGCGGTCCAGCAGGATCCGGACGAAGCGGGTCAGGTTGAGGTACGACACCTCCCGCATCCGCCGTTCGAACGGGTCGGTGTCCGGCAGGTGCGGCACCTCGGCGAGCGCCTCCCGGTACCGGGCGCGCCGGTAGCCGGGCAGGTCGAGCTTGGCGAGCAGCTCCCGGTCGAGCAGTTGCTCGCGCGGGCCGGTGCCCGCGCCGCCGAAGCCGCTGAGCGCCGACAGGCTGAGCGCCGTCGCCCACGGGAAGTCGTCGGCGTCGAGGGCCTTCGGGTCGTGGAACCAGCGGTAGCCGCCGAACAGCTCGTCCGCGGACTCGCCGGACAGTGCGACCGTCGAGTGCTCGCGCACCCTGCGGAAGAACAGCAGCAGCGAGGTGTCCATGTCGCCGACGCCGCCCGGCAGGTCCCGGGCGCGCAGGGTGGCGAGCCGCTGCGCCGGGTCGGTGAGGGCGGCGCTGTCCAGCTCGATCACCGAGTGGTCGGCGCCCACGTGCCGGGCGAGCAGCTCCGCGTACGGCCGGTCCGGGGTGGTGCGCACCGCGTCCGGGTGGAAGTGCTCGCTCTGCCCGGTGAAGTCCACCGCGAAGGAGCGGACCGGTCCGGCGCCCGCCGCCTCCAGGCTGCGGGCGGCCAGGGCGGTGACCGCGCTGGAGTCCAGACCGCCGGAGAGCAGTGAGCACAGCGGCACGTCCGCCTCCAGCTGGCGGTGGACGATGTCCTCCAGCAGGGCCCGGACGGTGCCGATCGTGGTGGCGAGGTCCTGGGTGTGCCGGCGCGCCTCCAGCGACCAGTAGCGGTGGACCGAGACGCCGCCGCGCCGCACCCGCACCAGGTGGCCCGGTCGGACCTCGGCGATGCCCCGGTACGGGGTGAGGCCGGGGGTGCGGATCATGGAGAACAGCTCGCGCAGCCCGTCCAGGTCGACCACCGGGCGCACCGCGGGGTGGGTGAGCAGCGCCTTGGGCTCCGAGCCGAAGAGCACGCCGTCCGGCGTGGGGTGGTAGTGCAGCGGCTTGACGCCCATCCGGTCGCGGACCAGCAGCAGCTCCTCGGTGCGGGCGTCCCAGACGGCGAAGGCGAACATGCCGTTGAGCCGCTCGGCGACGCGCTCGCCCCACTCCAGGTAGCCGCGCAGGACCACCTCGGTGTCGCCGCGGGTGCGGAAGCGGTGGCCGGCCGCCACCAGCTCGGCGCGCAGCTCGTGGTGGTTGTACACCTCGCCGTTGTAGCTGAGGGCGGCCAGCAGCCGGCCGTCGTGCTCGGCCGTCATCGGCTGGGCGCCGCCCTCGGGGTCGAGCACGGCGAGGCGCCGGTGGCCGAGGGCGGCGTGCCGTTCCAGGTGGACCCCGCCGTCGTCCGGGCCGCGGCAGAGCTGGGTGGCCGTCATGGCGTCGAGCACGTCGCGTTCGAGGGTCAGGTCGCGGTCGTAGGCGACCCATCCGGTGATCCCGCACATCAGCAAGCCTCCGGTTCTTCCGACACTCTTCCGATGCTCCCGCCCCCCTGGTCACCCCGTGGTTCCCCCCGGTGTGTGAGCAGGTCATCACGCTACGTGGTGGCTCCGGTGCGGACAAGACCCCGAAGCTGTGCCGGTTGCCGCAGAATCCTGCCCGATTTCGGGCAGGATCTTTGATCTTTGCCGGGAGGGCCGCCTAGGCTCACCGATTGTGTCCAGCCCGACCGGTTTCTCGCACCCTCACGAAGACCTCCTCGCCCACCTCACCCGGACCAGCCCGCTCGGGCCCCGGGAGGCGGCGCGGGTGGTGGCGGAGGTGCTGGCGTACTTCTCCGAGACCACCGAGGAGTACGTCCGCCGCCGTCACGGCGAGCTGCAGGCGCGCGGCCTGACCAACGAGAAGATCTTCGCCCGGCTCGCCGAGGAGCTGCCCGCCCGCCGGGTCGCGGCTCCGGAGCTCTCGGCCCGCCAGCTGCGCCGGATCGTCTACGGCTGACCGGCCACCTGTCGGAACCCCAGAAGCGGAACCCCAGTAGCGGGACCGAGGAACCAAGGAACCAAGGAGTCCACCACCATGTGCGGAATCGTGGCCTACATCGGCCCCAAGGACGCGACCCCCTTCCTGCTGGAGGGCCTCGCCCGACTGGAGTACCGGGGCTACGACTCGGCCGGCGTCGCCGTCGTCGGACGCACCGGCGGCATCAAGGTCCGCAAGGTCAAGGGCCGGGTCGCCGACCTCGCCGCCGCCGTCCCCGCCCGGTTCAAGGGCTCCACCGGCATCGGCCACACCCGCTGGGCCACCCACGGCGTGCCCAGCGACGCCAACGCCCACCCGCACCTCGACAACGCCGAGCGGATCGCCGTCGTCCACAACGGCATCATCGAGAACGCCGACGAGCTGCGGGCCAAGCTCGCCGCCGACGGCGCGGTCTTCCGCTCCGAGACCGACACCGAGGTGCTCGGCCACCTGATCGCCGCCCACGCCGCCGAGGGCGTCGAGCTGGAGGAGGCCGTGCGCGCCGCCCTCGGGAAGGTCGTCGGCACCTACGGCATCGCCGTTCTCGACGCCGAGCAGCCCGACCGGATCGTGGTCGCCCGCAACGGCAGCCCGATCGTGCTCGGCATCGGTGAGAAGGAGATGTTCGTCGCCTCCGACGTCTCCGCCCTGGTCCGCTACACCCGCCAGGTGGTCCACCTGGAGGACGGCGAGCTGGCCACCGTCCGCGCCGACGGCTTCCGCACCTTCACCGAGGACGCCCGCACCACCCACCGCCAGCCGTCCACCGTGGACTGGGAGATCGACTCCTACGACACCGGCGGCTACGAGCACTTCCTGCTCAAGGAGATCCACGAGCAGCCCGGCTCGGTCGAGCGCACCCTCGGCGGCCGCCTCGACGAGCGGTTCGCCACCGCCCACCTCGGCGGCCTCAACCTGGACGCCCGCGAACTGCGCGAGATCCGCCGGGTCAAGATCCTCGGCTGCGGCTCCGCCTACTACGCCGGCGAGATGGGCGCCCAGCTGATCGAGGAGCTGGCCCGGATCCCCGCGCACAGCGAGCCCGCCTCGGAGTTCCGCTACCGCAACCCGGTGATCGAGGCCGACACCCTCTACATCGCGGTCAGCCAGTCCGGCGAGACCTACGACACGCTCGCCGCCGTCCAGGAGGTCAAGCGCAAGGGCGGCCGGGTGCTCGGCGTCGTCAACACCGTCGGCAGCGCCATCGCCCGCGAGTGCGACGGCGGCATCTACCTGCACGCCGGCCCGGAGATCTCGGTCGCCTCCACCAAGGCGTTCACCTCCACCGTCGTCGCCTTCGCGCTGATCGCCCTGCACTTCGGCCGGATCCACGACCTCTCGCCCGCCGACGGCCACCGGATCGTGTCCGCCCTCAAGGCGCTGCCCGACCAGATCCGCGAGGTCCTCGCCCAGAGCGACGCCATCGCCGAACTCGCCGCCGAGTACGCCGGGTCCGAGGGCATGATGTTCATCGGCCGGGTGCGCGGCTACCCCGTCGCCCGCGAGGGCGCGCAGAAGCTCAAGGAGATCTCCTACGTCCACGCCGAGGCCTACCCGGCGAGCGAGCTGAAGCACGGCCCGCTGGCGCTGATCAGCCCCGAGCTGCCCACCGTCGCCCTCGTCCCGGACGACGAGCTGCTCGACAAGAACCTCACCACCCTCGGCGAGATCAAGGCCCGCTCCGGCCGCGTCCTGGCCGTCGCCCACCGCCGGCCCGAGGCCAAGCTCGCGGACCACTGCATCCTGGTGCCCAAGAGCGAGCCCGAGCTGGACCCGCTGCTGCTCAACATCCCGCTCCAGCTGCTCGCGTACCACGCGGCGGTGACGCTGGGGCGCGACGTCGACAAGCCGCGCAACCTCGCCAAGAGCGTCACCGTCGAGTAGTCGCGGACGCGCCCCGGGACCGGCCGTGCTCCACAGCCGGTCCCGGGGCGCGTTCCGGGCGCCGTTCCGGGCGCCGTCGCGGGCGCCGTCACGGGCCCGAAGGCCGGGCGGTCAGCCGGCCGTCCCGCGCACCGCCCCGGCGGCGCGGACGACGGCCTCGGCCAGCCGGTGGTTCTCCGGGCCGAGCGGGAGGGAGCTGAACCGGCGCCGCGTGTACCCGTAGGCGACGCCGCTGCGCGGATCGGCGAAGGACTGCGCGCCCACCGCGCCGCTGTGACCGAAGGCCTCCGCCCCGAGGAACGGGAAGCGGGTGCTCTGCGCCTCGAAGCCGAGGCCGAAGTGGTCCACCTCGCCGGTCACCACGTCGGTGCCGTGCGTGCGGACCGGACCGAACTCGGCGATCGTGGCCGGTGCCAGGAACGGCGTCCGCCCGTCCAGCCCCTGCGCCGCCGCCGCGTACAGCGCCGCCAGACCGCGGGCGCTGCCGAAGCTGCCGGTCGAGGCCGGGCCCTGCGCCTGCACCGAGCGGAGGTTGCCGAAGCCCATCAGGTCGGTGGGCGGGGAGGCGTTCAGGTTGAAGGCGATCCCCGTCAGGCTGTCGGGGGCCGGCAGCTCGCCCTGCTGGCCGGGGAGGGGGACCGCCGGAAGCACCGGCAGGAACCGCGCCTCCAGCTCCGCGGGCAGACCGAGGAAGAAGTCCAGCCCGTACGGGGCCCGGATCCGCTCCTCGAACAGCTCCTGCACCGTGCGGCCGGTCCGGCGGCGGACCACCTCGCCGGTCAGCGCGCCGATCACGTAGGCGTGGTAGCCGTAGGCCGTCCCGGGCTCCCAGTAGGGCTTCTGGACGGCCAGCCGGTCCGCGAGCCGCCGGTCGTCCGCCAGCTCCTCCGTCGTGAAGCCGCCGTCGACCCCGATCAGCCCCGCCCGGTGCTCCAGCAGCTGCCGGAACGTGAGTGCGCCCTTGCCCTCGGCCGCGAACTCCGGCCAGTAGTGGGCCACTTTCTCGTCCAGGTCGAGCACGCCCTCCTGCACCAGCAGGGCCGTCACCAGGTGCGCCGCCCCCTTGGCGGAGGAGTAGAGCGCGAACAGCGACTCGCCGGAGACCCCCTCGCCCGCCCAGAGGTCCACCACCCGCCGCCCGTCCAGGTGCACGGCCAGCTGCGCGCCACCGCCCGCCGGCTCCTCCGCCACCACGGCGGCGAACTCCTCCCGCACCGCCTCGAACCCCGGCGCCACGCTTCCGCCGACAACGTCACTGCTGGACATGCTTCCCCCTGTATGTGCTGCTGCGGCCTTGATCACCGGCCTGCCGGGGCGTCAACCCGCCCCGGCGCCGAAGTATTCCGGCGCCGGGGCGGGGAGCGGGCGGGCGGGTCGGTGTCAGTAGTCGGCGCTGGGCGCGCGGGTGGTGGGGCCGAGGTCCGGCTCGTCGCGGACCTCCAGGGCCTCGGCGTGGCGGTCCAGCTCGAGGACGAGCAGGGTGTTCCGGCCCGGCTGCCAGAGCGGACCCGGCGCGTAGAGGGTGCGCTGCGGACCCTCCTCGGTGTAGCGGCCGAGCAGGAAGCCGTTCAGCCAGAGCAGCCCCCGGCCCCAGCCCGGGAGGGCCACGAAGGCGTCGGCAGGGGTGTCGACCTCGGTCTCGAAACGGTGGAACGCCGGGTCGCCGTCGATGGTCCCGACGCCGTCCTCGAAGGTGAGGGCGGAGAGGTCGGTGAGCGGCAGCGGACGGATCTCCCAGGTGTGCAGGCGCTGGCGCTCGTGCGAGACGCCGCGCCGGATCCCCTTGCGATCGTCCATCTGCGGCCCGTAGTTGGCGCGGCCGAGCGCCTCGACCAGGATGTCCAGCGTGACCCCGGCCGGGCCCACCGCCAGCGGGAGGGTGGCGCCCGGCGCGTTGCGGTCGACGGCGCCGAGCGGGCGGCCGTCCGCGAAGACCTGCGCGCGGTCCCCGATGCCGTCGATCCGCAGCGGCATCTCCGGTCGCGGCCCCGGGACGTGGGTGCGGTAGTGGATCAGGCCGAGCGACTGGCCGACCCGCTCCATCGGCTCGGTGGTCGGCCGGTGGACGGGCGTCGACAGCGCGTCCAGGGAGTCCAGCAGCCGGGCCCGGCCGGTCGCCCGCTCCAGCCGGCGGGGCGCCAAGCGCGGCGGGGGCGCGGGCAGTTCACCCTCGGGGAGGGGCACGTACTTGCCGATGACGGACCGCAGGGCGTGGAACTTCTCGGTCAGCTCACCCGCCTCGCCGATCGGCGCGTCGTAGTCGTAACTGGTCACGGTCGGCTCGTAGCCGGCGGTCTCGGGCCCGGTCCCCGAGTGGTTGGCACCCGCCCAGAAGCCGAAGTTGGTGCCGCCGTGCGCCATGTAGAGGTTGACCGAGGCCCCGGTCGCGAGCAGCTCGTCGAGCGAGGCCGCCGTCTCCGCGACGTCCCGGACGTGGTGCGGCTGCCCGATCCGGTCGAACCAGCCGATCCAGAACTCCATCGCCGCCAACGGCCCCTTGGGCTGCTGCCGCCGCAGCACCTCGAAGCGCTCCGGCGCCCGCGAGCCGAAGGTGCCGGTGGCCAGCACACCCGGGATCGCCCCGCCCTGCTGCATGAAGTCCTCGGAACCGTCGGCGGTGAACAGCAGGCAGTCCACCCCGCGCGCCACCAGCCCGTCCCGCAGGTGCGCCAGATAGGCGGCGTCGTTGCCGTAACTCCCGTACTCGTTCTCCACCTGCACCGCCACCACCGGCCCGCCCCGGCTGCCCAGCAGCGGCAGCAGCTCCGGAACCACGGCGTCGAACCACCCGTCCACCTCGGCCAGGAACGCCGGGTCCGAGCTGCGCAGCCCCATCCCCTCGGCCGCGAGCAGCCGGGCCGGCAGGCCGCCGGACTCCCACTCGGCACAGATGTAGGGCCCCGGGCGCAGGATCACGTCCAACCCGTGCCGCTCGGCGGTCCGGACGAACCGGGAGATGTCCCGCCAGCCGGAGAAGTCGATCTCGCCGGAGGGTAGTTCGTGGAAGTTCCAGGGAATGTAGGTGTCGACGGTGTTGGCGCCCAGCGCGCGCAGGCGGCGAAGCCGGTCGTCCCACAGCTCCGGGTGCACCCGGAAGTAGTGCAGCGCTCCGGAGACGATCCGGTGCGGCGCGCCGTTGCGGCGGAAGCCGTCGTCGTCGAAGTCGAGCTCGATCATGCGGACCAGCTTTCGGTTGACGCGGTCGTCGGTCGGGTACTGCTGCGTCGGAGCCGGCCCGGGGGTGTCGGCCCACCGGGCCTGCCCCTCGTCCAGCCAGCGTATACGAGGTGTGTACGCGCCCCACCTACGTTTCGGCGGGCACGTAACACTCCGTAGGAAGGCGAGGTCGCCGACGCCCATGCGCCGGGATTCCCTCAGTAGCAAGACGCGGTCCCTGGTGGCCGCGATGATCGCGGGGGTGATGGCGGTCCCCCTGGTGGGCGCCGTGTCACCCGCCGCGCAAGCGGTGGAGGCAGAGCCGTTCACCGGTCTCCATCCGTGTTTCAACACCGACGGTCTGCCTCCGGAGGAGGTCTACCGGGGGGTGGGTCTCAACTACGGAAGCAGCACGAAGGACGCGAACCCCCAGGAGGGGCCACCGGCCGTGGGCGTCGACCCGGCCACGGTGTTCAGCGTCGGCTTCAAGGCGCGAGGGACGGACTTCTCGCTGAAAGCGCACGTCGTGGGCGATGCGGAAGGCAACGGCAGCAGCTCGTCGGGCTATGTCAGCACGAGTGCTGTCCGGAAGGTGGCCGTGGAGTTCGCCTCCCAGCACACGGGTTTCTCCGGGCGGGACGAGAACTCCGCCTACTACAAGGAGGGCTGGGTCTACACCATCGTGCCCGACCTCAGGTACGTGGACGTGTCGAAGCAGTTCAAGGCGCTCCCCGAGCAGGCCAAGGGCGAGTACGAGTGGGCGGCAGTCGGCCGTATCCCCGGCAGCAGCGTGAAATCGGCCTCGAAGGTGCGGGCGACCTACAAGCTCGACGCCAATGGCGCAGCATCGATCGAAAAGATCGCGACGATCGGGGAGGAGATCAACACCAGGTTCGAGAAGCCGGACCGGACCGTGGTACCCGACCTCAGGACCTACGGCTTCTCGTCGAGGGACGAGAAGTGGCCCGCGGTCTCGGTCAATGCGCCGGACAACCCCAGGCAGAGCCAGTGCAACGACATCGAGGAGGGGCTCTACGAGGACTGCGAGGGCGAGGACGAGACCGCCGGGCCCGCCGGCGCGCCGGTGGCGAAGAGCGGGGTGCGGAGTGTCGCCCTCGCCACGGCGGCCGGGGCCGCACCGGTGGCTGCCGGAACGGCGACGTCGCCGCTGTTCGACGGGGCGACGTACCAGTTCAGGGCGGCGGGGTCGGCGAACGGTCCGATCCACAACCTGGACGTGCGTGGCGGGGTGAGCACCAGCGGGACCACCGTGCAGGCCTACTCGCGCAACTGCACCGCCTCGCAGAACTGGCGGCTGCGCGCGGCCCCGGACGGCCGGTTCGTCCTGGAGAGCGCGCTCGCCCAGGGCATGGTCCTGCAACAGGACCTCTACAGCCACAACACCCTGCTCTGGCCGTTGCAGCGTGACGAGCAGGGCCGCTCGCAGGGCACGCCCAACCAGCAGTGGACCGTCAAGGACGCCGGTGACGGGGCCTACAGCCTGGTCAGCGCCGCCGACCAGAAGTGCCTCACGATGGCCGGACAGGAGTCCGTCGGCCTGAGCGTCAAGCCCTGCGACGGCGGCCCGGCACAGAAGTGGACCCTGTCCGTGCCGTGCGTGCCGACCGACCCGGCCTCGCTGCCGGTCACCGGCCGCACCGTGCCCGGGTACCCCACGCTGAAGTGGCCGACCGTCAAGGGCCACCCGGAGCTGACCTGGCCGTCGGTGCCCGGCGCTCCCGGGGTTCCGTGGCCTGCGGTGCCGGGCAGCCCCGACGTCCCGATGCCGGGCCGACCCGATCTGCCGGTGGTCGACTGGCCGGGCGCGCCCGCGCTGCCGAAGGTGTCCTGGCCGACGCAGGCGGGACAGCTGCCGTGGCCGAAGGTCCCCGGCTTCCCCGAGGTGAACTGGCCGATCATGCCGGGGACCAAGAACGTCCCCTGGCCGATCCTGCCGCTGCCGGTCGTGCCCGGGGCCGGTCCTGATGCCGGTACCGGGATCGTCGTCCCGGGTCGGCCCGTGCTTGACCGGCCGACCGTCGCCGGCCATCCCGAGCTGACGTGGCCCACCGTCCCCGGCTTCCCGGACGTACGGTGGCCGTCGGTGCCGGGATCTCCGGACGTTCCGTGGCCGGGCCACCCGGACATGCCCGCCGTTTCCTGGCCGGGCGCTCCGACCCTGCCCACGACCACCAAGCCGTCGTTGCCGGGCTTCCCGAACTGGACCTGGCCGGACATCCCCGGTTTCCCGGGGGTGCCGTGGCCGTCGCTGCCCGATGTGCAGCGGGCGCCGTGGCCCTCGGCCTCCGACTTCCCCGAGGTGCCGAAGACCCCGTCCGTGCCGGCCGTCTGCAAGCTGCCCACCGACCCGGGTACCAATCCGACCGACCCCGGCACGAACCCGACCGACCCCGGCACCAACCCCACCGACCCCGGTGGTGGTGACAACAACGGCGGGCCCCCCGGTGGGCCCGTGCCCCCGCTTCCCGGGATCAGGCTGCCCAGCTTCCCCTTCCTCCCCCTCTTCCCGCCGTGGGGCTGGAACCCGGGCGGACCCAGCGGGCCGAGCAGCCCCGGTGGTGGCCCCGGCAGCGGTCAGAAGCCCGACCCGGTGCAGGGCATCGGCCTGGTGTCGGCCGCGGACCCGCAGCTGGTGCCGGACGTCACCGGCGGGGTGCCCGCCAACGGGACGGCCGTGCAGGCGTGGA
>NZ_JZWY01000634.1:0-2013 GCF_000966955.1 Streptomyces sp. NRRL S-495 | reverse complement strand
GCCGTGCAGGCGTGGACGCCGAACGCGACCGACTCGCAGCGGTGGGCGTTCTGGGACCGGGGCAACGGCAACTGGCTGATCGAGACGCGGCTGACCTACGGCGGCAGCGACCCCGGCGCCCGGCTCGTCCTCGGCCAGGACCCCGCCACGCACCGCACCGCTCTCCAGCCCGTGGCCGCCAACCGCACCGAGCAGCAGTGGCGGTTCGCCGACGCCGGTGACGGCCGGACGACGATCGCCAACGGCAATGGCGGCGGCTGTCTAACGCTCGCCGCCAAGGGCCAGCCGCTGACCGTCGCCCCCTGTGACGGTTCCGACCGGCAGAAGTGGCGGCTCAACGGTGTGGTGGCCGGCGGCGACGGCAACGCCGACGGTGCCCCCGTGTACTCGGCCTTCCCCGGCAAGTGCGCGGACGTCACCGGCGGCAACACCGCCGACCGCACCCCGATCGACCTCTACGACTGCAACGGGACGCCCGCCCAGCGCTGGGCGGCGTCCGCGAGCACCGGTGTGTTCGCCCTGAAGGCGTTCGGCAAGTGTCTGGACGTCGCCGGGGGCCTCACCGCCCACGGCACCCGGGTCGGCCTCTACGCCTGCAACGACTCGCCCGCGCAGCGCTGGCAGAAGGGTTCGGACTCCTCGCTGGTCAACCCGAACTCCGGCATGTGCCTGGACGTGACCGGTGGCGTCGACGTCAACGGGACCGTCCTGCAGATCTGGGACTGCAACGCCACCGACTCCCAGCGCTGGGGCCTGGGCACCGTCCCGCCGCGTGCGCCGGTGACCCCGACCCCGACCCCGCCGCCGGGCACCGGAGCGGTGGTCAACCCGGGGATCGGCACCTCGCAGGTGTCCACCCTCGTCTCCGCCAACAACGGCATGGTGGCCGACCTGGACCGGTCGGGCACCGCCTCCGGCACGTCGATCAAGGCGCTGGCGCCGAACGGCAACGACGCGCAGCGCTGGGCGTTCTGGACCACCGCCAACGGCCGGTGGATCATCGAGACGCTGCTCACGGACGGGAAGACGGCGGCCGGTCAGGGCATGGTCATGGACCACGACCCGGGCCCGCACCGCACCCATCTGATCCGCACCATGGACGGGAACGCCAATCAGCACTGGGCGTTCCGGGCCGCGGGCGGCGGCTGGTTCTGGGTGACGAGTGACACCGACAACAACTGCCTGACGGCCAACAACGCCGGTGAGGCGCTGGCCGTCTCCGCCTGCGACGGCGGCGACCGGCAGAAGTGGCGGCTGGACAACGTCACGGACGGACCGGCGGCCCCGCAGCAGCCCCAGCCGGGCAACGGCGGGTCCGGTGGCTCGGGTGGCTCCGGCGGCTCGGGTGGCGGCGGCCCGGTCGTCCGGCCGGCCGTGGGCAACAGCCAGGTCGCGACCCTGCGGTCGAACAACAACGGCCTGGTCGCCGATCTCGACACCGGCAGCACCGCCTCCGGCACCTCGATCNCCGGCAGAAGTGGCGGCTCGGGGACGTGACCGACGGCCCGGCGGCGCAGCCCGGCCAGCCCGGTCAGCCTCAGCCGAACCGGCCGGACCCGGCCACCAGCCCGGCGGTCACCCCCGGTGGCGTCCGCAACAACCAGGTGGCGGTGCTGCGTTCCGCGAACAACGGGATGGTGGCGGACCTGGACCGGTCGAACACCGGCTCCGGCACGTCGATCAAGGCACTCGCTCCGAACGGCGGCGACGCGCAGAAGTGGGCGTTCTGGGATGCCGGCAACGGCCGGTGGATCCTGGAGACACTGCTCACGGACGGGAGGACGGCGGCCGGTCAGGGCATGGTGATGGACCACGACCCGGGCCCGCACCGGACGCATCTGATCCGCACGATGGACGGGAACGTCAATCAGCACTGGGCGTTCCGGGACGCGGGCGGTGGTTGGTTCTGGATCACCAGTGACACCGACAACGGCTGTCTGACCGCCAACAATCCGGGCGAGGCGCTCGCCGTCTCCGCCTGCGACGGCAGCGACCGGCAGAAGTGGCGGCTCG
>NZ_JZWY01000633.1:0-506 GCF_000966955.1 Streptomyces sp. NRRL S-495 | reverse complement strand
GAGGCGCTCGCCGTCTCCGCCTGCGACGGCAGCGACCGGCAGAAGTGGCGGCTCGACGGCCTCACCCAGGGCCCGAACCCGCCGAACCCGGCCACGGGCGCGGTGGTCAACCCCGGGGTGGCGAACAACCGTGTCGCCACGCTGCGTTCCGCGAACAACGGAATGGTCGCCGACCTCGACGGCGGGACGACCAACTCCGGCACGTCGATCAAGGCGCTCGGCGCCAACGGCAACGACGCGCAGAAGTGGGCGTTCTGGAGCACCGCGAACAACCGGTGGATCCTGGAGACGCTGCTCACGGACGGAAAGGCGGCGGCCGGTCAGGGCATGGTGATGGACCACGACCCGGGGACGCACCGGACGCATCTGATCCGGACGATGGACGGGAACGCCAATCAGCACTGGGCGTTTCGGGACGCGGGCGGTGGTTGGTTCTGGTTGACGAGTGACACCGACGGCGGCTGTCTGACGGCCAACAACTCGGGTGAGGCGCTCGCCGTCTCCGC
>NZ_JZWY01000632.1:0-7653 GCF_000966955.1 Streptomyces sp. NRRL S-495 | reverse complement strand
CCCGAGTGCGCACCGGACCCACCTGATCCAGAACCAGTCGGGCAACGCCAACCAGCGGTGGTCGTTCCGCGATGCCGGGAACGGCTGGTACTGGCTCGTGAGCGCTGCCGACGGCGGCTGCCTGACCGCGAACAACGCCGGTGAGCAGCTGGGCGTCTGGCGCTGCGACGGCTCGGACAAGCAGCGCTGGCGGCTGGACAACGTCCAGGCCGGTCCGACCCCGGGCGCCGGTTCCGGCGGTGGTGGTAACACCGGCGGCGGTGGCGGTGGCGGCGGAGGCAACACCGGTGGCGGTGGGAACACCGGCGGTGGTGGTAACACCGGCGGCGGGTCCGGCGGCGGTGGCGGCGGGGGCAACTCCGGTGGCTCCGGCGGCGATCGTATCCGGCCCAGTGGTGACGGCTGCGAGTACCAGACGCCGGACGCCGAACACCGGGGCGGCTGGATCTGGAAGGGCTGGAACCTGTGCCGCAACACCGAGATCAGCGACTCCGACAGCGAGCAGTCGACCACGTTCCGGATGCGGGACGACGGCACGCTGGAACTCGTCTACTCCTGGTTCAGCGACATCACCAGCCGGTGGAACACGGTCGTCAGCTGGACGGCTCCGAACAGCACCGGGTGCGGCCGCTGGGCGTCCATGCAGATGGACGGCAACTTCGTGGTCTACGGCGAGGGCTCCAGGGTCTGCTGGGCCAGCGGAACGGGCGGCCACGACTCGGCCTGGATGGAGGTCAACCGGAGCGGCACGCTGACGATCTGGTGGGTCGACGACAACGAGTTCCAGCGGGCACGCGCGCAGGCCGGCCGCCCCGGCCCGGGCCTCGGCGGCAGCTTCCTGGACGCGGTGATCGCGATCGCCTACCTGATCCCGCGCCGGGAGTGGGGGGTGGGGACGCAGCACCGGATCTCGACGCCGAACTGCGGGAAGATCCACTGCACCTGACGCGGTAGCGCTCCTCAGGACGGAGGACCGCCCGGGCACCACGCCCGGGCGGTCCTTCCGCGTCCGGAACACGGGGTTCTCCACGTGTCGCTCCGGCCCTAGACTGCTCAGCTCGCGCGGCATTACCGACGGGTAGGTACGTATCCGCGGGGCGCCGCCACCGACTGGCAGGGATAGGGAGTCCGGATGGCCGACGAGCGGGTGCACGCGTACGCGGACGACGCGCTGGGGGAGCACGACGCGGTGGCGCTGGCCGCCCTGGTGCGGGCCGGTGAGGTCGGCCCCGCCGAGCTGGCGGCGGCCGCGGCGGCCCGGGCCGAACGGGTCGACGCCGCGCTCGCCCCGGTCGCCTTCGCCGCGTACGGGCGGTCGCCCGGGGCGGACGGCAGCGCCGCGGACGCCCCGCTGTACGGCGTGCCCAGCTATCTGAAGGACAACACCGACCTGCGCGGGATGCCGACCGGCCAGGGCAGTTCGGCCTACCGGGCCAGGCCCGCCCGCCGCAGCGCGGGCTTCGCCGAGCAGTTCCTCGGCACCGGCCTGGGCGTGCTCGGCAAGACCCGGCTGCCGGAGTTCGGGCTCAACGCCTCCACCGAGTTCGCCGCCGCCCGCCCCGTCCGCAACCCCTGGCGGACCTCGCACTCCCCGGGCGCCTCCTCGGGCGGCGCGGCCGCCCTGGTCGCCTCGGGCGTCGTCCCGATCGCGCACGCCAACGACGGCGGCGGCTCGATCCGGATCCCGGCCGCCTGCTGCGGGCTGGTCGGACTCAAGCCCACCCGGGGCCGGGTGGTGCCCAACGCCCAGGGCCGCCGGCTGCCGGTGGACCTGGTGACGGACGGTGTGCTGACCCGCTCCGTCCGCGACACCGCCGCGTTCTTCGCCGCCGCCGAACGCCACTACCGCAACCCCGCGCTGCCCCCGCTCGGCCTGGTCGAGGGCCCGGGCACGCGCCGGCTGCGGATCGGGCTGGTGGTGGACTCGCCGGTCGCGCCCAGCGACGCGGCGACCCGGGCGGCGGTCGAGGCGACGGCGGCCCGGCTGGAGGCGCTGGGGCACGAGGTGACCCCGGCCGTGATGCCGTTCGGCGAGGAGTTCTCCCGCGACTTCGTCCTCTACTGGGGCTACATCGCCTTCCTGATCGCCACCACGGGCCGACTCACCGTCGACCCCGGCTTCCGGGCGAGCCGGCTCGACGGGCTGACCACCGGGCTGCGGCGGCTCTTCCACCGGGAGTTCCGGAGCGTACCGGGCGTGGTCCGGCGGCTGCGGCGCGCCGAGGAGACGTACGCGGGGATGTTCCGGACCCACGATGCGGTCCTCTCGCCGGTGCTGGCGCACGTCACGCCGCCGATCGGGTACCTGAGCCCGAACGTCGCCTTCGACGAGCTGATCGACCGGCTCACCCGGTACGTGGCGATCACACCGGTCAACAACGTCACCGGCGGCCCGGCGATCGCGCTGCCGACCGGTGCGAGCGCCGACGGCCTGCCGGTCGGCGTCCACCTGTCGGCGGCCCACGGGGAGGAGCGGGTGTTGCTGGAGCTGGCGTTCGCCCTGGAGGCGGACCGGCCCTGGCGGCGGATACAGGACTGAGGGCGGGGTCAGGACCGCGGGCGGAGGCGGTCGTTCAGCCGAGGACCGGGGAGGCGATGGCACAGGCGGCCCGGACCTCGCTGCGCAGCGGGCCGAGCACATCGGGGCCGGTCGCCCCGGTAACCCCGGTCGCCGTGGTGGCCGCGTCCCCGTCCGGCCCCGGCCCCGGCAGCGGTGTGCCGCTGCGCAGCGCCCCGGCCAGCGCGGCCAGGTCCGCCGCGATGGCGGCGACCTCGCCCGGCGGCGGCGCCGGCTCCCCGTGCTCGACCCGGACCCGGGTGGCGGTGGTGGCCTCCACCACCCGTTCCACCGCGATCACCAGCGGCCACCACGCCGCCGCCCGGGGCCCGGTCGGCGGCGGTTCGGTGAGCGCGCGCTGGAATTCGGAGCGGACGGCCGAGAGGTCCCGGTAGAGGCGCCGGCGCCGGACGGGCCGGGCCGGCCGGTCCTGGCCGGGGGCGCCGGCGAAGGCCAGCGCCACGTACGCGGAGGCGTCCGCCACGGTGTCGGCCAGCCGGTCGCCGATCCGGGTGTGCCAGGACTCCGGCCAGCACAGGTACCCGGCGACCAGGGCGATCCCGCAGCCGATCAGCGAATCGTAGAGCCGGGGCAGGACGAGCCCGAACCCCTGGTGGTTGAGCAGGTCGGACAGCAGCAGGATGACCGGGGTGATGGCCGCCGTCTGGAACGCGTACCCCTTGGCGGAGAAGGCCGGGATCAGCGCGGCCAGCGCCGCGACGGTCGGCACGTCCCACCAGCCGCGCGGCACCTCGGCGAGCACCGGCACGGCGAGCAGCAGCCCGCCGGCGGTGCCGAGGGCGCGCAGCACGGCCCGTGAGAACACCGAGCCGAAGTCCGGTTTGAGGACGAAGGTGACGGTCAGCGCGACCCAGTAGGAGCGGGGCACCGGCAGCACCGACACCACCACCTGCGCCAGGCCGATGCACAGCGCGAGCCGCAGGCCGTAGCGCCAGGACGCGCCGGAGAGCAGCGCCGCCCGGGCCGCGCGCCGGGTCCGCACCCAGGGAGCGGCGGGGCGGCCGAGCCGGTCGGGGTCGGCGGCGTGCGCGTGGTCGGGCTCGGCGCCGACGGCGGCCGCGTAGCGCAGCGCCCGGTCCAGGGCGCGTTCCGAGGGGCCGGTCGGCTCGGGCAGTTCGAGCGGGACGGCGGTGCCGGTCCGGGGGCCGTTCCCGATGCTGTCGGCGAGCGCCAGGACGGCCGCCGGCCAGGCCTCCGGCAGCGGGCCGAGCCGGGCCGGGCGCAGTTTGGCGGCGGAGGCCGCCTCGACGATCGGGATCAGCGCGTTGAGCCGGGCGATCAGCCGGGTCAGCCCGGGGGAACGGCCGTGCCGGCGGGTGCGGTGGGCGAGCAGCAGGTCGTACGAGGCGTTGAGCGACTGGGTGACGGCCTGTCGCCGTTCGTCGTGCTCGGGGGTGCCGGCGGCCCGGACGAACGCGGCGACCGAGCGGTAGGAGTCGGCGACCGCCGCCCGTTCGGGGACCCCGCCGCGCAGCGGCCAGCCGAACAGGGTGAGCAGCAGCACCACCGCCCCGCCGGCGGTGAGCGTCCACCAGGGGCGGGGCATCGGCAGCCCGGCGCCGACGACGGCGTTGAGGAGGAGCAGGAGTCCGGAGACGGAGGCGACCGAGCCGATCGAGGAGATCATCCCGGAGACCAGCGCCACCAGGGTGAGGACGGCGACGGCGGTCCAGTCGCGGCCGTACACCAGGGTGCCGAGGGTGACGCCGACGGCGCCGAAGAGCTGGGGGACGGCGATGTTGAAGAACCGCATCCGGTACGCGTCGGCGGTGTCGCCGATCACGCCGGACAGGGCGCCCATCGAGACCAGCGCGCCGTACGCGGGCCGACCGGCGGCGAGGCCGACGGCCAGCGGCGCGGAGAGCGCGACCGAGGCGCGGGCCACCGCCGCCCAGGGCACCGGCGCGGGTTGGGGCCGCAGCCCGGCCGTCAGCCAGGTCGGCGGCGAGAGCCGGACGCCGTGCGGGTGCTGTGCCATGGGCCCAACCTACGGCGCCCGCCGGTACGGCCCCGGGCGCGGCGCGCACGGGCCGGGCGGGCCCCCACGCAGGTGACTGTGCAGGTGACCGCGCAGGTGAGGGTCGGTCAGGCGGTGGCGGTGGCGGTGGCGGCGGCGGTGCCGGGCGCGGGTGCCGGGTCGGCCGGGCGGCGGGTGGTGGGGAGGTCGCGGACCCGGCCGACGGGGGAGAGCAGGAGGACCAGCGCCGCCAGCGGCACCCCGGCCGTGGTGATCCACATCGCCGGGCGCAGGCCCACCGCGGTGCCGAGGACACCGGCGAGCAGGGCGCCCACCGGGATGGTGCCGTAGTTGAGGACGGCGGCACTCGCGGTGATCCGGCCGAGCAGCTCGGGCGGGCAGTAGTGCTGCTGGAAGCCGGACTTGATGACGTTCCCGGCCACCACCCCGGCCGAGACCCCGAACCCGCCGACGGCGTAGCAGAGCACGCCCGCGCCGGTCCCGGTGAGCGGGATCAGCAGGGCGAGCGCGGGCAGGCCCAGCTCGAACAGGATCATCGCGCGCGCCGTGCCGACCCGGGCGGCGACCCGGCGGGCGGCGAACGCGCCGAGGACGCCACCGCTGCCGGCCGCCGCGACCAGCCCGCCGACGGTGCCGGAGGCGAGTCCGACCTCGCGGACCAGGAAGGCGACCAGGATCGACTGGTACCCCATCAGCGCCAGGTTGCAGGTGGCGCCGTAGAGGGTGAGGGCGCGCAGCCAGCGGTCCCCGGCGACCAGCCGCAGGCCCTCGCCGATCTCGCGCCGCAGCGCCCGGTCGGCACCGCGCCCGTTGCGGTTCGCGCCGCGCCCGTCGTGGTGCGTGCCGCGCCCGTTGCTGGCGGCCGGGGTTTCGCGGTGCCGGATCCGGCCCAGGCAGAGCAGCGAGACCAGGAAGGTCGCGGCGTTGGCGAGCATGCCGTTGGCGGCGCCGGCGAGCTGGGCGAGCAGGCCGCCGGAGCCGAGGCCGACGATCTGGGCGGCGGAGGCGCTGCCGTGCAGTTTGGCGTTGCCCTCGGGCTGGTCGGCGGGGGAGAGCAGGTCGGGCAGGTAGGCGGTGTAGGCGGTCTGGAAGAACACGGCCGCGGTGCCGGTGAGCAGGGCGACCGCCAGCAGCAGGCCGGTGCTCAGCCACCCGGCCCAGGCGGCGGCGGGGACGGCGGTGAACAGGACGAGCGAGACGGCGGCGGCCGCCAGCATCACGGTCCGGCGGGGTAAGCGGTCCACCCAGACGCCGGCCGGCAGGCCCATGACCAGCCAGGGCGCCCAGGAGGCGGCGCTGAGCAGGCCGATCTGGAAGGTGGAGGCGTGCAGCTCGGAGACGGCGATGAGCGGCATCGCGACGCCGGTCACGGAGGCGCCGAACTTGCCGGCGGTCTCGCCGCACCAGAGCAGCCGGAAGTCCCGGTGGCGGCGGAGCAGGCTGCGGCGGGGGTCGTCGTGCGTCACTCGGCGCTCCGGGCCTCGTCGGTGCGGGAGCGCCGCGGGAAGGACTGGAGCTGGACGACGATCGGCAGCGCCGCCGGGTCCGGCGCGGCGTCCGGGGCCGGGGTGTGGCGTTCGACGACGGCGAAGATCTCGTCGTTGAGCGCCTGGAGCTGGGCCGGGTTCAGCCGCAGTCGGCGCCAGTCCGAGATGGTGCCGACATTGCGCCACTCGTCCGGCCAGTCCTCGGTGATGTAGTCGTTGACCCGGTTGAAGTACTGCTGGACCAGCTGGTTCAGATAGAGCGAGACGGCGCCGCGGGTGTCCGGGTCGTCGCGGAAGTCGGCGGTGTCGAGCCGGTTGGACACCTCCACCCGCCGCCACCAGCGCTCCCGCTTGGTGCCGCGCCCGGTCTCCTCCTCGATGAACCCGTGCTCCGCGAGGTGGCGCAGGTGCCAGCTGACGGTGCCGGTGTTCTCGCCGAGCCGCTCGGCGAGCCGGGTTGCGGTCGCGGGCCCGTCGAGGTTGAGGAGCTCGAAGATCTGCATCCGCAGCGGGTGCGCGAGCCCGCGCAGGCTGCGGGCGTCGAGGCGGCGCTGCGGCGGTCCGGGGGGATCGGGGTGCTCGGTGGTCATACCCGCAGCCTAGATTGCAGAGGATCCTCTGCATAGAGGTGTCTGCAGAGAAACCTCTGCAAGTTTCCCGTTATCCCGAATCGCATCCCGGACGGCCCGATGATCTTCTAGAGTCGCGTCCGGTAGGACCGTAGGACTGAACGACCGTAAGACCGCACGGTGCGTTCCACCCTCGCGCACCGGTTCCAGGGAGAGGCAGCACCATGACCGAGCCGCAGCCGAAGCCGTTCGAGCACGTCGACGAGGACTGGCAGAGCGCCCTCGTGGTCGTCGCCCACCCCGACGACATGGAGTACGGCGGGGCCGCCGCCGTCGCCCGCTGGACGGACCAGGGTAAGAAGGTCGTCTATGTGATGGCCACCAGTGGCGAGGCCGGGATCGACAGCATGGACCCGGAGCTGTGCGGCCCGCTGCGCGAGGCCGAGCAGATCGCCTCCGCCGCCGTGGTCGGCGTCGACACCGTCGAGTTCCTCGGTCACCCGGACGGCACCGTCGAGAACGGCCTGCCGCTGCGCCGGGACATCGCGCGCGCCGTCCGCCGCCACCGCCCGGACATCGTCATCACCATCAACTTCCACGACACCTGGGGCGGGCGGTACCTCAACCAGGCCGACCACATCGCGGTCGGCCGGGCCCTCCTCGACGGGGTGCGGGACGCGGGCAACCGCTGGGTCTTCCGCGAGCTGACCGCTGAGGGCCACGAGCCATGGAACGGCGTGCGGGCGATCTGGGTCTCCGGTTCGCCGGAGTCCGGGCACGCGGTCGACATCACCGAGCACTTCGACCGGGGCGTGGCCTCGCTGGAGGAGCACAAGGCGTACCTGGCCGGCCTCGGCGGCGCGATGGCGGACGCGCGCGGCTTCCTGGAGGGCTTCGGCCGCGAGGCGGGCACCCGGCTCGGCACCCGCTTCGCCGTCCCGTTCGAGGTCTTCCCGCTCGGCTGAGGTCCTCAGGAGTGCTCCGGCGGTTCTTCTTTCTGCTCCGGCTCCGGTTCCGGCTCCCGCTCCGGCTCCCGCCGTC
>NZ_JZWY01000631.1:0-14480 GCF_000966955.1 Streptomyces sp. NRRL S-495 | reverse complement strand
CCCGCTCCGGCTCCCGCCGTCGACGACGGCGCAGCAGCTGCCGGACGGCGAGGGCGGCGACCAGGACGCCGAGCGCGATCAGCAGCCAGAGCTGGTAGCGCAGGGCGGTCCGCCAGACCGCGCCGATGTTGGCACCCGCGACATAACCGAAGGCTGCCCACACCCCGACCCAGAGCGCCGCGCCGAGCACGTTGAAGACCTGGAAGCGGGGCCAGGGCATGCCGGTCGTCCCGGCGATGAGGCCGCTGGTCTGCCGCAGGCCGTCGACGAACCGGGCCACCGTCACCACCTTGCCGCCGTGCCGGGCGAAGAACACCTCCGCGCGGGCCGCCCGCTCCGGGGTGAGCAGCACGTACGGGCCCCAGCGGTGGACGAAGGCCCGGCCGCCGGTGGCGCCGATCAGATGGCCGAGGGTGTTGCCGAGCACCGCCGCCGTGAAGGCGATCGCCACCACGGCGGCGAGGTTCAGGTGTCCGGTGCCCGCGTAGACGGCGGCCAGCACCAGCACGGTCTGGCCCGGCGCGGGGACGGCGCAGTTGTCGAGCAGCACGAACAGCGCCACCAGCGCGTAGCCGTACTGCTGCAGCAGCGGCGCGAGCGCGGCGAGCGGCCCCGGCAGCTCGGGTGCGGTCTCGGCGAGGAACCGCGCCGTCCAGGGTGGGAGGGACACGGCTCACCGCCCCGGGCCGGACGGGCGCGGGGCGGTGGGCGGTGGCGTCAGCGGGTCGCCTCGCGGGGTTCGACGTTGCAGTCCGGGCCCGGGTAGACCAGGCCCGTGTGGCCGTCCTCGAAGCGGACCATGTACGGCGGCGAGCCGTCCGGGCCGCGCACCTCGACGATCTCGCCCTTCTGGTCGATCATGCCCACCGCCCGGCTGTGGATGTGGAGCTGGTCACCTACCGCTGCGTGCATGGTCGTGCTCCTCGGGTGTGTGCGGACATCGGCGGCCGACGTGCCGCCCGGGTCCCCGTCCGCTCTCTCCACTCTGCTGCGGGCGCGCACGGCCCGCAACGGCGCGCACCGCCCGCGACGGCGCGTCCGGGCGCCGCGGCGGAGGGGGCTCAGCGCGGCCCGAGGAGATCGGCCAGGTAGCACCGGACCAGCCGCTTGCACTCCGCGATCATCGCCGGGTCGCCGTCCCGGTCGCCGCGGAAGGCGAGCTTGAGCACCGCGTCGGCCGCTTCCAGCGCCACCCGCAGGCCGAGGGTCAGCGCGGCGGGGTCGGTCGTGCCGAACAGGTCGCCGCCGAGGGCCTGGAGCCGCAGTGCGACGGCCGTGTTGTTGTCCACCTCGGCGTCCAGCAGGTGCTGGTCGTCGTGGACGCCGCTCGGCGCGGCAGGCCCGGAGAGCCCGAAGTCCACCTGGCCGAAGCCGGGGACGGTCCGCTTCATCGCGACGAACTCGTCCACCGCGAGATCGGTGAACCCGGCCGGCCCGCTGGGGGCCTCGGCGCGCAGCCGGTCGTCGAGCCGGTGCAGATAGCGGTCGAGGTTGTGGCCGGCCAGTGCGGCGAGCAGGTCCTCCTTGCCCGCGAAGAACTGGTACAGGGTGCCGATCGGCACCTGGGCGCGCTGGGCCACCTCCTTGGTGGTGAGCGCGGCGGCCCCGGCCTCGTCGAGCAGCGCGGCGCACGCGTCCAGGATCCTTCCGTAGCGTTCCTGGCTGCGCTGCTGCACCGGCCGTCGCCGCCCGGGGCCCGTCCACCCCGCCGTCCGGTGACTCCTCGTGTCCGCGCTCATGTGGCCACTGTGCCGCATCTGCCGTTCGGCGGGCCAATCCCCGGGCCGATCCCAGGGTTGATCCGAGGGCCGATCCCCGGGCCGATCCGCGCGGGACAGGCCGTAGGCTCTCTGCGCTGATCATGAGGGGCAGGAGAGGAAACCATGGGGCAGAAGATCATCCGGTTCTCGGACCTGACCGGCCGGCACGCGGAGGACGAGGACCAGCTGGTGCGGGTCGTGGTCCGCGCCCACCCGGAGCTCGCGGACGGACCGGTCGCGATCGAGGCGCTCGCCGGGGAGCTGGCCGAGATGCGGGGGCTGGCGCTCGACCTGGTGACGATCGAGCTGCACCGCCCGGACGCGGAGGAGCCGGAGACGGTCGTGATGACCGCCGAGGCCTTCGACCGGCTGGCCACGGTGACGCCGATGGCCGAGGTGCTGCGCGGCGCCGAGCGGGTCGCCGCCCGGACGGTGCCGGTGCAGGCCGCGGCCGCCGGGGCGGGTCGGGAGCGGGTCAACTACGCGAGCCCGGAGCACGCCGGCCGTCCGCACAAGGGTCGCACCACCGACGCCGAGAAGCAGGTCGTCCGGGAGCACTTGGACGAGATCAACGAGCGGCTGGCCGCGGAGGGCGTCCGCACCGTCGACCTGGCCAACCCGGAGCACGTCGCCCGGTACGGCCTGGAGGAGCTGGCCGCCGAGCGCGGCGTCACCCTCGGCTGATCCGGCGGGGCCCGGCCCCCGGGAGCGCGGTGGCCGCGTTCCCGGGGGCATCGGTACTGGCGCGGACCGGCAAGAGGCCAAAGATTCTTGACGGTCCATCAGGTCCATCAGGCCGATCCGCCCGGCGGTTCTCAGCGGAACGCCGGGGCGGTGCGGGCGGCCCAGTCGGCGAAGGTGCGCGGTGCGCGGCCGAGGACCCGCTCGACGTCCGGGCCCGGCGTCCGCTCGGCGGGCAGCGGCCGGCCGAGGATGGCGAGGGTGCCCTCCACCACCGGCTCCGGCATGAACGCCAGCAGCTGGGCGCGGGCCTCGTCGCGGGTCTGCTCGACGAACCGCACCGGGGTGCCCAGTGCCGCGCCGATCGCCTCGGCCCGTTCGCGCGGGGTGACCGCGGCCGGGCCGGTGAGCTCGTACGTCCGGCCGGTGTGGCCGTCCTCGCGCAGGGTGGCGGCGGCGACCGCGGCGACGTCGGCCGGGTCGACGGTGGGCAGTCCGACCTCGCCGAACGGCGCGGCGGCCGTGCGGTCGGCGCGGATCGAGTCGGCCCAGGCGAAAGCGTTCGAGTTCAGGCCGCCGGAGCGCAGCACCGTCCAGTCGAGGCCGGACTCGCGCACGGCCTCCTCGAACCCGGCGGCGTGGCGGTAGACCTCGGGCCGCGTCCCGACGCCCTGGGAGGAGAGCAGGACGACCCGGCGCACCCCGGCCGACCGGGCCAGCCGGAGGATCTCCTGCGGTTCCTCGCCGGCCACCAGCAGGAACAGGGCGGTGGCACCGTCGAGGGCGGGGCGCAGGCTCTCCGGGTCGGCGAGGTCCGCCGGTACGTGCCGGACGCCGGTCGGGAGCGGCCCCGGCCGACGGGAGACGGCGGTCACCTGCTCGCCGGCATCGACCAGGGTCCGGACCAGCTCGCGGCCGACGTTCCCGGTCGCACCCGTGACAACAATCATGGTAAACCCCCTGTGAGGGGCGGCAGTTGGCCGCTCCGATTGAGTTAGTCAGTTGGCTGACTGAGAACGACGGTAGCCGATGCCGGGCCGGACGTCTACTCTTAGTCAGGTGACTGACTCAAAGACCTCGAAGACCGTGAAGACCCCGAAGACCGTGAAAGCCTCGAAGAGCACCGGCCGCGCCCCGGGCAAGCGCGAGCGGCTGGCCGCGGCGGCGGCGCGGGTCCTGCACGAGAAGGGCGTGGAGCAGACCACGCTCGCCGACATCGCCCAAGCGGCGGACGTCCCGGTCGGGAACGTCTACTACTACTTCAAGACCAAGAACGAGCTGGTCGAGGCCGCGATCCAGGCCCACGGGAGTGGGCTGGAGGAGCTGATCGGGCAGCTCGACGCGCTCCCCGCCCCGCAGGAGCGGCTGAAGGCGCTGCTGGCCGGCTGGGTCGGGCAGCGCGAACTCACCGCCCGGTACGGCTGCCCCACCGGCAGCCTCGCCTCGGAGCTGGACAAGCGCGCCGACGGTCTCGACGCGTCCATCGCGGAGGTCATGCGCAGGCTCCTCGGCTGGGCCGAGGCGCAGTTCGCGGAGATGGGGCGCGAGGACTCCCGCGAGCTGGCCGTGGCACTGGTCGCCGCCTACCAGGGGATCTCGCTGCTCACCAACACCCTCCGCGAGCCCGGGCTGATGCTGGCCGAGGGGGACCGGCTGGAGCGCTGGATCGACTCGCTGGGCTGACCCGTCGGTGTCCGGAACCTGCCAATGGCAGGGGTGGGGACGGGAGCGGACCGCCGGACTTCCTGGCCGCCGGTGCACCGGCGGCCGCGGTGGCGGCGGAGGCGGACGGCTGGGACTTCTAGGACATCTCTCCCGTATGGCGGTGTCCATTTCAATTTCTTTCGGCCAACCGTGCGAGAGGTCTGTTCGAGGCCGCAGCACCCCCCTAGAGTGGACCGCGCTCCTCCGCAAGTGACCTTTCCGGCACGGCAGTTCACTGCTTCCTCGAACGTTCGGCGCAGCCTGTTCCCACCATCGAGCCGGAAGGGCGGGTCCGTGACACAGGCGTTCCAGTCCCCGGGCTTCGCCGCCCTCGCGGCGGGCCGTGCGGTCGAGACGCGGCTCGTCGAGGAGCGCTGGCAGGCGGTGGCCTGGGACTTCGGGACGGACCGGCGCCGAGTGGTCACCGACCGGCCCGGGGGCGTCCACCTGAGCGAGATCGAGCCGGACGGCGAGGCCATCTGGTGGTTCGACGCCGACAGCGACGAGCAGGGCCGGTGGCGGCGGGAGCCGTTCGCCGGCGGGCCGGACGGCGAGGCGCTGCACGGGGTGCCGCCCGGGCGCCCGTACGGCGTCGCCTTCGACCGGACGGGCGCGCTCGCGGCGGTGGCCGTCGGCGTCGACGGGGCCTCGCACTGCTACGTCGGACCGCCCGCGGGCGAGGCGCGGCTGATCGGTTCCGCGCCGGGGTACCTGAGCCTGGCCGACCTGTCGCCGGACGGCCGGCTGCTCGCCCTCGGCGGGCGGCCCGACGGGGACGACGCGGTGGTGCTGTGGCGGACGGACGGCGGCCCGGCCGTCCGCGCGGCCGGGGGCGGCGGACTGCGGCTCTGGCCGATCGAGTTCAACCCGCTCGCGGTCCTCGATCCCGAACTGCTGCTGGTGGTCGAGGAGGACGATCGGTACACCGTCGCGACCTGGCGGGCGGACACCGGGCTGCGCCGCTACCCGGGCCTGTCCTTCGACGCCCAGATATCGGCCGGCTGGTACCGGGGGCCGCGCGGGGTGCTGATCCAGCACGAGCGGGCCGGGCGGAGCCGACTGCTCCTCGCCGACCTCGACCCGGCACCCGTGGTCCGGGAGCTCGGCACACCCGGCGGCACCATCCACGACCTGTCCTGCGCCCCGGACGGCACCCTGCACTGCGTCTGGAGCCGGGAGTCCACCCCGCCCCGCCCGCTGGTGCTGCGCCCGGAGGCGGGGGCAGAGGCGGGGCCGGGGGCGGCGGTCCGACCCGGCCCCGATCCGGACCACCCCGGCCTGGACCTGGACGGCACCTCCCGCGGCCGCCGCTGGACACCCCGCCCGTACGGGCGGATCCACAGCTTCGTCAGCACCCCGCCCGGCCGGGGCCCGTGGCCGACGCTGTTCCTGGTGCACGGCGGCCCCGCCACCCACGACCGGGACTCCTACGACCCCCGGGTGAACATCCTGGTCGGCCACGGCTACGCGGTGGTGCGCACCAACTACCGCGGCTCCACCGGCTACGGCGCCCGCTGGCAGCACGAGTACGGCCACCGGGTCGGGCTGGCCCAGATCGAGGACCTCGCCGCCGTCCGGGCCGAGCTGGTCGCCGACGGCACGGCGCTCGCGGAGCGCACCGGCCTCTGCGGGTTCTCCTGGGGCGGCTATCTGACCCTGCTGGCGCTGGGCGTCCAGCCGGACCTGTGGTCGCTCGGCATGGCCGCCCAGCCGATCGCGGACTACCCCGCCACCTACCGCGGCACCACCCCGGCCCTGCGCGAGCTCGACCGGCAGCTCTTCGGCGGCAGCCCCGAGGAGGTGCCCGAGCGCTACCGCGCGGCCGACCCGCGGTCGTACGTGCACCGGGTCCGCTCGCCGGTGCTGCTGGTCGTCTCGCGGGACGACGAGCGGTGCCCGCCCGAGCAGGTGGCCCGGTACGCCGCGGACCTGCGCCGGCTGGCGGTGCCGCACGAACTGCTCCGGGTGGACGGCGGCCACTACAGCCGCCGGACCGCCGACCACCGGTCGGTGCTGGCCGCGATGGTCCGGTTCGCCGGACAGGTCTGGCCGGCACCACCCCACCGACCACCTCGGGGCGACCGCCCCGGGGGAACCGCCCAGCCGTTGGAAGGAGGTGAACAGCCATGAAGCGTCGCAGCATCCAGAACGACCCGATCGGTACCCCGGAGCGTGACCGGGGCGCGGTGATCGTCCAGAACTTCGCGCTCGACATCACCAAGGCCGCACCGGTCGCGCCTGCCCTCAAGGGGCAGCCGAAGCCGAAGCCGGAGTCCAAGAAGTGATTCCCGGTCGCTCCGGGGCGCCTCGGCGCTCCGGAGCGACACCCCGCGCACCACCCCGGCCCACAGCCCATTTGCCATCGCCCGAGCCCACCGCCCGAGTCCATCGCCCGCGCACGACAGAAGTGGCCATTATGCGTATCGTCCTGCTGCACATGCCCTGGGGTGCGATCGACGTGCCGTCGCTGGCGCTCGGGATCCTGCACACCGCCGCCGCCCGCGCCGGCCACGAGGTCGAAGTGCGGTACGCCAACCTGGACTTCGTGGACTGGGCGGCCGAGACCACCGGGTTCGGGGTGGACGACTACGAGTACTTCTCCGAGAAGTCCTACTTCCAGGGCGCGGGCGACTGGGCGTTCGCCGGCGCGCTGTACGGCGACGACGAGCCCGCCCCGGGCTTCGCCGAATCCGCCGACTCCGAGCGGTACTTCGAGTACCTGGCCACCAACGGCGCGAGCGAGCAGGAGATGGCCCTCACCCGGGCCACCCGCGCGATCGCCCCCGCGTTCGTCGCGCGACTGGTCGAGGAACTCGCCGCCGACCCGCCGGACCTGGTCGGCTTCACCACCACCTTCCAGCAGAACACGGCGAGCCTCGCCGCCGCCCGGCTGCTCAAGCAGCGCTGCCCGCAGGTGCGCACGGTGTTCGGCGGCGCGAACTGCGACGGCCCGCAGGGCGCCGCGCTGCACCGCAACTTCCCCTTCCTGGACTACGTGGTGCGCGGCGAGGGCGAGGCGGCCTTCCCCGCGCTGCTGGCGGGCGGCGACCTCGCGGACGTCCCCGGGCTGTGCTGGCGGGACGAGGCCGGCAAGTCGACGGTCAACGAGATGTCGCGGCGCCCGCTGCCGCCCGCGGCGATCCTGACGCCCCGCTACGACGGTTTCTACGAGCGGCTGGACGCCTCCGTCGCGGCCGGCTGGGTCGACCCCAAGCTCGTCCTCGAAGGCTCGCGGGGCTGCTGGTGGGGGGAGAAGCACCACTGCACCTTCTGCGGTCTCAACGGCTCCTCGATGGAGTTCCGCTCCAAGCCGCCGGCGGACTTCCTCGCCGAGGTGCTCACCCTCGCCGAGCGCCACCAGCTGCTGGACGTCTACGTGGTCGACAACATCCTGGACATGGGCTACTTCGACACCGTGCTGAAGTCGCTGGCCGAACTCCCCGTCGACCTGCGGCTGCACTTCGAGATCAAGGCCAATCTGCGCCGCCACCAGTTCCAGCTCCTCGGCGACTCCGGCGCGGCCCAGGTGCAGCCCGGCATCGAGAACCTGAGCACCCGGGTCCTGAAGATCATGGACAAGGGGGTGACGGGCTGCCAGAACGTCCGCGCGCTGAGGGACGCGCAGAGCGCGGGCGTCTCGGTGACCTGGAACTACCTCTACGGCTTCCCGGGCGAGCAGCCGGACGACTACGAGTCGGTGATCCGCCAACTGCCGGTACTGCACCACCTGGACCCGCCGACCGGGGCGGGGCGGATCGCGATCGAGCGGTTCAGCCCGTACTTCGACCGCCCCGAACTGGGCTTCGCGATCACCAGGCCGGCCTTCCAGTACCGCGCGACCTACCGGCTGCCGGAGAGCGAACTCGCCGAACTGGCCTATGTGTTCACCGCGCCGCCGCGGGGGATCGGCGGCGAGGTCGCGGAGCGGCTGGGCGCGGCGGTGGACACCTGGCTCGCCCGGTTCCCGGACAGCCGGCTCACCTACCGGGAGGCGGGCGGGCGGATCGTGCTCGTCAACACCCGGCCCGGCTACGACTGGCGGGTGGTCGAGCTGACCGACCCGGTGGAGATCGCCGCCTTCCGGCTGCTGGGGCAGCCCCGTTCGCCCGCTGCGCTGGCCGCGAAGCTCCCCGGCGGCACGGCGGCGGTCGAACCGGTGCTGGAGCGGTTCGGCGCGCTGGGCCTGCTGTTCCACGACGGGGACAGCTACCTCCAGGTCGCCGTCGAGTCCGACAACCAGGTGCTGATGCGGATGCGGCACCGGCACGGCCCCGCGGCCGTCCTTCCCCGCGGTCCGCGCACCGAGACCGGGACCGAGACCGAGGAGGTGCTGGATGCCGTCCCGATCGGCTGAGCGGACCGACGCCGGGGCCTGGCACACGGCCGGCCCCGAGGCCGAGCTCTGGCTCGACTACGACCCCGCCGTACGGGAGTTGCCGGGCATCGGGCTCGGCCGCCGGACCCTGGCCGGACCGGCGGGGGCGGAGATCACCGAGCTGCACCGGTCCGGCGTCCGCTGCCTGCGGCTGACCGAGCCGGTGCGGCTGTGCGCGGACGCGCCGGCGGCCTCGGCGCGGGCCCTGATGCTGCTGCGCGAGGCGACCGGACAGGGGCTGGCCGTGCTCTGGCACGCGGTCTGCACGGACGGCTGCGCGGAGCAGCGGCGGTTCCACCACCTCTACCCGCCCGAGGAGTTGACCGGCGCGGCGGCCGAGGTCGCCGCCGACTGGCGCGCGAGCTACTTCCCGAGCAAGTGCGTCTACCGGCGCGGTCCCGGCTTCGTCGAGGTGCGCGACCGCCGCTTCGGGACGCTGGAGCTGTTCACCGTCGACGAGCCCGGCCATCTGGCCCAACTGGACGCGCTGGCCGAGGGTGTCGAGGTCGGCCTGCTGCCGGAGGCCGTCCACCGGGACTTCGCCGAGGCCGGCCTGATCGCCGAACAGGCCGGGCGGGCCTGGTTCCTGCCCATGCGGGTGCGCCGCTGGCCCTTCCCGTCGCTGACCGTCTGACCCGTCCGACCTGCCTGACCACGCCCGACCCGTCCGACCCCGTCCGAGGAGAGAAGCATGAGCACCGCGGTCGACGACGCCGCCGCGCGGATGTCCGCGTTCATTCGCGACCCCTACCCCACGCTCGCCCGGATCCGCGAGGCCGGCGCGGTCTCCGTCGTGGAGTTCGGCGAGGGCCTGCCGGTCTACCTGGTGACGCGGTACGAGGACGTCCGGACCGCGCTGATGGACCCGCGGTTCGGGCAGGACGTCCGCCGCAGCCAGGCCATCGCCAGCGGACGGGGCGCCGGTCTGACCCTCGGTTCGGACGTCGTCCACATGCTCAACAGCGACCCGCCGGACCACACCCGGCTGCGCCGTCTGATCCAGGGCGTCTTCACCCGTCGGCGGGTGGACCTGATGCGGCCGATGGTCGAGCGCATCGCCGGCGGCCTGCTGGACGGGCTGCGCGGGCGGGGGACGGCCGACCTGGTGACGGACTTCGCCTTCCCGCTGCCGATCATGGTCATCTGCGAGCTGCTGGGCTTCCCCCCGGAGGACATGCACTCCTTCCGCACCTGGTCGACGGCGATCCTGACCCAGGGCGGCGAAATGACCTTCGACCAGGCCACCGGTGAACTCAACGACTACCTCCGGGAGTTGATGACGGCCCGGCAGGCCTCCCCGCGCGCGGACATCCTCACCGACCTGGTGCAGGCCCGGGACGCCGGCGAACTCACCGAGCAGGAGGTGTTCTCGATGGTCTTCCTGCTGCTGATCGGCGGCCACGAGACCACCGTCAACCTGCTCGGCACCGCCACCCTGGCCCTGCTCCACCACCCGGACGAACTGGCCCGGCTGCGCGCCGATCCGGGGATGATGCCGGTCGCGATCGACGAGTTCCTGCGCTACGAGTCCCCGGTGAGCATGGCCACGATGCGGTTCACCAACGCCGAGGTGACGGTCGACGACGTGGAGATCCCGGCGGACGAGCTGGTCCTGCTCTCGCTCGGCGCGGCCAACCGGGACCCGGCCCGCTTCGCCGACCCGGACCGGCTGGTCCTGGACCGGAACGACCCGGGCCACCTGGCCTTCGGGCAGGGCCTGCACCGGTGCCTCGGCTCCTTCCTCGGCAAACTGGAGAGCGAGGTGGCGCTGACCGGCCTGCTGGAGCGCTTCACCCGGATCGAGCTGGCCGCCGCGGAGGAGACCCTGCCCTGGCGCAACACGATCATGCTGCGCGGTCTGGAGTCGCTCCCGGTCTCGCTCGATGGCTAGCAGCACGGGCGCGGGCGGCAGCGCGGGCACGGGCACCGACAGCGGCCCCAAGCCGGCGGGACTGCTGCGCTTCCGCCCCCGGATCGGCCTCGCACCGCTGCGCTCGCGCGGCTACCGGCTGCTGGTGATCGGCCAGGGCACCTCGGAGTTCGGCAACGCGTTCCAGGTGGTCGCCCTGCCGCTGCTGGTCCACGCCCTCGGCGGCGGCGCCCGCCAGTTGAGCGTGGTGGTCGCCGCCTACGGCGCGGGACGGCTGGCCGCCACCCCGCTCGGCGGGATGTTCGCCGACCGGTTCGGCGCCTGGCGGGTGATGATGGCCGCCGACCTCGGCCGACTGCTCGCCACCGCCGGACTGTGCGCGACCGCCGCCGGAGGATCGGCGAACTACTGGCTGATCGGCACGCTCGCGCTGCTGGTCGGCCTCGGGGCGGGGGTGTTCCTGCCGGCCGCCTGGGCGATCACCCCGACCCTGCTGCCCGCCGAGGACCTGCACGCCGGCAACGCGCTCAACAGCACGGTGACCTTCGGCGCCGGCCTGCTCGGTCCGGCGGCCGCCGGACCCCTGGTCGCCTGGCTGAACCCGGCCGTCGCCCTGGGCCTGGACGCGGCGACGTTCGCCGTGTCGGCGGCGACGCTGCTGCTGATCGGCCGCGGCAGCACGGTCGCACCACCCCGACCGATCTCCGAACGGGCCTCCGTGCCGAGGAACTTCCGTGCCCTGCTGCGGGAGTCGCCGCTGCTGCGCGCGGTGCTGACGGTGACGGTGATCGCCAACCTGACGGTCGGCGGCGCCACCAGGGTCGCCCTGCCGACCCTGGCCACCGACGGCTTCGCCGCCGGCGCCGTCGGCCTCGGCCTGCTGCTGGCCGCCTTCACCGGCGGGGCGCTGGTCGGCGGCCTGTTCGCGGCCGGCCTCACCGAGGTGCGCTCCCGCGGCCGCACGGCCATGCTCTCCGGCCTGGTGATGGGCGCGGCGATCGGCCTGGTGCCGTTCACCGGCCTCGTCGGCGCGGTGCTGCTGCTCCTCGTCGCCGGCGGCGCCAGCACGGTGACCAACGTCCTGGTGGTCACCGGCGTCCAGAAGAGCACCCCGCCCGCCCTGCTGGCCCGCGTCATGGCCGCCATCACCTTCTGCGGGCTGGGCGTCTTCCCGCTCTCGGTGATCGCGGCCGGCGCGGCGGTGGACGCCTTCGGGAGCAGCGGCGTCCTCGCGACCACCGGCCTCTGCCTGCTCGGCGCCTTCGGCTACGCCCTGACCCGCCCCGAGATCCGCGGGCTGTGACCCGCCGCCCTCAGCAGGCGCAGGAGATGCCCGAGCGCGGGGCCGTCAGGTCGTCGATCGGCCGCCGCTCGGTGCCGTCGGCCGTCTCGAAGGCGAAGCCCTCCCGGACCCAGTACTCGAAGCCGCCGAGCATCTCCTTCACCCGGTAGCCGAGCCGGGCGAAGGCGAGCGCGGCCCGGGTCGCACCGTTGCAGCCGGGCCCCCAGCAGTAGGTGACGACGGTGGCCCCGCGGTCGACCAGCTGCCCGGCCAGCTCCGGAATCCGGCCGGTGGGCAGGTGCAGCGCACCCGGGATGTGCCCCTGCGCCCACGCCACCTCGCTCCGCGAGTCGACCACGACCAGCCCGGGCACGCCCGCCGTGAGGTCGGCACGCACGTCCGAGACATCGGCCTCGAAGCTGAGCCGGGAGAGGAAGTGCGCCTCGGCAACGGCCGGCTCGGCGGGCGGAACGGAGAGAACGGCGCTGCTCATCGAGTACTCCTGAGGTCGAGCGGTTCGGGCTGGTGCACCGATCCTGTCCCACACCCCACCCCACCCACGAGTGTCGCGATCGCCGCCGTTCGCCAAGATCCCGCCATCCCGACTCGTGGTCGGCGCGCTACCGCAGCGGTCCGCACTCGTCGACGAACACCGTCGGCACCGACAGGAACACGTCCGCGTCCACCGGGCCGTAGGCGATGTTGAACGTGTCCAGCCAGTACGACCAGTCCTGCATCCCCGCCGCGCTGCTGAAGCGGTAGTTCAGCTGCCAACGCACCCACTGGCCCGGGCGGAGACGTACCGCCGGCGGCCTGCGGGGGCGGGGCGGCAGCCCGAACAGAGGGTCCACCCGGGGAAGGACCCGCAGCCGGCCGTCGGCCTCCCGGAGGCCGACGGCGATCCCGCGAAGCTCCTCCCGGGTCTCGCGCGGCTCGAATCGATCGCGTTCGTGCATGCGGACGACATGCGCGGAGGAAGCCACGGCCGCGGGCAGCACGAAGGCCGCCGGGGCCGCGTTCCGCCGCGCAGCGGCCTCGCCTCCCCGGGACTGCTTGGTCCATGACGTTCTGATCCACTGCACCGTGATCTCCACAGCACCCACCTCCCTGGCGAAGGACGAAGGATACGGAGATCGGGGAGCGGATGCCCCAGCCATTGCTGGTCACACCCCCCACCGCGGTGCAGTGGGGGGGTGCGTCCGTTCAGGGGATTTCTCCCGCGTTGCTACGACCTGTCAGATAAGCGTCATGTGAATGTCACTGCTGGTGACCGGACCGGAACCCGCGCGGGACATGACGGCGGCGGCCGTCACCTGTCCCTCATGGCGCGTCCGTCCGACAGGTGGTTGATCTCCATTGTTCCGGCCCGGCAGGCCCCCTCTTCGTTCGAATTCCCCGGCGCGACCCCGCTCCCGGTTCCTCCCCGCCGTCCCGGCCCGGCTGTCGGGGCGGGGCCTGGTCGCCGTCCTGGCGGCGCTCGCCGTCGTCCTCGGCGCCGCACCGGCCATCGCCTACGAGGCTCCGAGCAGCGCGGGCACCGGTGTCACCGGCTTCAACGGCCACCGGGACATCCCCTTCCCGTCGGGGATGTCGATGAACGCGGCCGTCACCGGCAACATCCAGGTCCAGGAGGGCCTGACGCTGAGCTCGATCGGCAGCCCGGCCGCCTCGCACTACGACCCGCAGGTGGACCCGACCAAGGCGTACGCGATCCGGGTGCGGACGCGACCGCTGCAGGACTGCCCCGCGAACACCGTCTGCCCGGCGGGCGTGCTCACGGTCGGCTTCAAGCACCCCGTGCGCAACCCGATCCTCAACATGGCCGGCCTGGGCGCCGGTGCCAACGGCCCGGGCTTCGTCACGGGCACCTATTCCCAGCTGACGCTCACCGGTTCGGACCAGCCGGCCGAGCTGAGCCAGGCCAACAGCGGCGCCACCCTGTTCGTGACCGGGCGCACGGTCCGGCCCCGCAGCGGTACCGCGCGGGCCAACTGCCAGGACGCCGACACCACCCTGCGGGCGGGCTGCGGCAGTGTCCGGATCCAGGGCACGGTGTCGTCCCTGACCTTCGCGGTCGACTTCGTCACCCAGCGCGTCGCCATGGGAGCGAACAACAGCGACGGCCAGGACGACTGGGCGGTGTCCGCGCTGGTGGGCGACGACTGCTCCAACGCCCCGGCCTCCTACGGGAACGCCTCGCACGTGGTCGGTGACCTGACCCTCGGGCAGGAGGTGTCGGAGGACGTCCAGACGACCATGATCACGCAGGCGTGCCGTCAGGAGGACGACGACCGGGACCTCAACCCGGACTTCGGGACGCTGACCGCGGGGACGGCGGGCCGGACGTACTCGCTGACGGTGCCGGTGAGCGGCCCGGCCGCGGGTTCGGGCGCGTCCGCCTACGCGGCGGCGTGGATCGACTTCGGCGGCAGCGGCAGCTTCGGGACGGCGGAGCGGGCCACCGCGACGGTGGCGCCCGGGCAGACCTCGGTGACGTTCACCTGGACGGTGCCCGCGGGCGTGGTCGCCGGTCCGACCTGGAGCCGGTTCCGGCTCGGCTACGACCAGGCGCAGGTGGAGGCACCGACCGGGATGGCGGACTCCGGCGAGGTGGAGGACTGGCCGCTGACCATCGGCCCGGCCCCCGCGCTGACGCTGGAGAAGAAGGCCGACCCCGCGACCGTCACCAAGGCGGGCCAGCAGGTCACCTACAGCTTCACGGTCACCAACACCGGCACCTTCCCGGTCACCGACCCGGTGGTCAACGAGACCTCGTTCTCCGGCACCGGTACGCGTCCGCAGGTCACC
>NZ_JZWY01000630.1:0-3517 GCF_000966955.1 Streptomyces sp. NRRL S-495 | reverse complement strand
ACGCGTCCGCAGGTCACCTGCCCGCCCGGCACCGTGGACCCGGGGGCCTCCGTCACCTGCACCGGCAGCTACACCGTCACCCAGGCCGACGTGGACGCGGGCCGGATCGAGAACGCCGCCACCGCCACCGCGACCCCGCCGGCCGGGATGAACCCGCCGGTGTCCAACGAGTCGACCGCCACCGTCACCGCACCCCCCGCGCCCGGCCTGACGCTGCGCAAGAGTGCCGCCGAGACCGGCGCCCTCCAGGTCGGCGAGATCCTGCACTACTCCTTCGAGGTCACCAACACCGGCAACACCACCCTCGCCCCGGTCACGGTCCAGGAGACGGCGTTCACCGGCCGCGGCACGGCCCCGCAGATCACCTGCCCCGCCGCGGCGGGCTCCCTCGCCCCCGGCGCGGTCGTGACCTGTACCGCCGAGTACACCGTCGTCCAGGCCGACGTCGACGCCGGCACGGTCGAGAACACCGCCGGCGCGACCGGCACCCCGCCCGGCGGCGGGACGCCCGTCACCTCCGACCCCTCCAGCACGGTCGTGCCCTTCAACCCCCGCCCCTCCCTGGACGTCGACAAGGTCGCCGACAAGCAGCGCCTCGTTGCCGGTGAGACCCTGACCTACACCTACACGGCGACCAACACCGGCAACGTCACCCTCACGGACATCACGATCACCGAGACCTCCTTCACCGGCAGCGGGGGAGCGCCGAAGGTGACCTGCCCCGGTGGTGAGCTGGCCCCCGGCGCCGCCCGGACCTGTACGGCGACGTACACGGTGACGCAGGCGGACGTGGACGCCGGGAAGATCGACAACGCGGCCACCGCCACCGGCACCCCGCCCGGCGGCGGGACCCCCGTCACCTCGCCCCCCGCCACCACCACCGTCACCTCCGAGCGCACCCCCGCGCTCAGCATCACCAAGTCCTCGGACAAGCAGCAGCTCGTCGCCGGCGAGCAGATCACCTACACCTTCACCGTCACCAACACCGGCAACACCACCCTCACCGACATCGCCGTCAACGAGACCGAGTGGACCGGCTCCGGCCCCGCCCCCAGGGCGACCTGCCCCACCACCCCGCTCGCCCCAGGCGCGGCCGCCACCTGCACCGCCGCCTACACCATCACCCAGCAGGACGCCGACCGCGGCACCCTGCGCAACAGCGCCACCGCCACCGGCACCCCGCCCGGCGGCCTGCCCCCGGTGACCAGCCCGCCGGACTCGGTGCTCGTGCCGCACGACTCCCGCCCCGCCCTGACGATGGAGAAGAAGGCCGACCCCGCCACCGTCGCCAAGGCCGGCGAACTCGTCGTCTACACCTTCACCCTCACCAACACCGGCAACGTCACCCTCACCGACCTCAAGGTCACCGAGACCTCCTTCAGCGGCACCGGCGGCATCCCCGAGGTCGACTGCCCCGGCGGCCCGCTCACCCCCGGCGCCACCCTCAACTGCACCGCCCGCTACGCCGCCACCCAGGCCGACATCGACGCGGGGAAGATCGACAACGCCGCCACCGCGACCGGCACCCCGCCCGCGGGGCTCACCCCGCCCGTCTCCCCCGAGAGCGGCACCACCGTCACCGCACCCCCCAAGCCCCACCTCACCCTGCGCAAGGCCGCCGCCGAGACCGGCGCCCTCCAGGTCGGCGAGATCCTGCACTACTCCTTCGAGATCACCAACACCGGCAACGTCACCATGACGGGCGTGCGGGTCGACGAGACCGCGTTCACCGGCCGGGGCACCCCGCCCGCGGCCACCTGCCCGGACGCGGCGAACTCCCTCGCCCCCGGCGCGGTCGTCACCTGCACCGCCGAGTACACCGTCACCCAGGCCGATGTGGACGCCGGCTCGATCGAGAACACCGCGACCGCGACCGGCACCCCGCCCGGCGGCGGTACCCCCGTCACCTCGCCGCCGTCCAGCACCGATGTGCCGTTCACGCCGCGCCCGTCCCTGGTGGTGGAGAAGAGCGCCGACAAGCAGCACCTCGTCGCCGGTGAGACCCTCACCTACTCCTACCTGGTGACGAACACCGGGAACATCACCCTGACCGGCGTCACCGTCACCGAGGGCACGTTCACCGGCACCGGCACCCTGTCCCCGATCACCTGCCCCGAGGACGCCCGCTCGCTCGACCCCGGACGCATCGTCACCTGCACCGCCACCTACACCGTCACCCAGGCGGACGTGGACGCCGGGAAGATCGACAACGCGGCGACCGCGAACGGCACCCCGCCCGGCGGCGGCACTCCGGTCACCTCGCCCCCCGGCAGCACCACCGTCCCCACCGATCCCCGGCCCGCGCTGACGGTGGTCAAGTCCTCCGACAAGCAGCTCCTCACCGTCGGCGAGCAGATCACCTACACCTACACCGTCACCAACACCGGCAATGTCACCCTCACCGGCGTCGGCGTGAGCGAGACGGAGTGGACCGGCTCCGGTCCCGCCCCCCAGGTCAGCTGCCCGGACGCGGCGAAGTCCCTCGCCCCCGGCGCCCAGGTCCTGTGCACCGCCACCCACACCGTCACCCAGGACGACGCGGACCGCGGTGTCATCCGCAACACCGCCACCGCCAACGGCACCCCGCCCGACAACCCGCGGCCCGGCGGCACCCCGCCCGTCACCAGCCCGCCGTCCTCCGTGACCGTCCCCCACGAGTCCCGCCCCGCCCTGGTGCTGGAGAAGAAGGCCGAGCCCGCGACCGTCAGCAAGGCCGGTGAGCAGATCACCTACACCTTCACCGTCACCAACACCGGCAACATCACCCTCACCGGCGTCCGCCCCGTCGAGTCGGTCTTCACCGGCACCGGCAAGCGCCCGCCGATCGCCTGCCCGCCCGGCTCCGGCGAGCTGCGCCCGGGCCAGCAGCTGGTCTGCACCACCAGCTACACCGCCACCCAGGCCGACATCGACACCGGCAGCATCCGCAACACCGCGACCGCGACGGGCACCCCGCCCGGCGGCGGTACCCCCGTCACCAGCCCGCCCGACACCGCGGTGGTCAGCAGCCCGCCCAAGCCGGGCCTGACCCTCGTCAAGAGCGCCGACCGCGCCGACGTCACCGCCGGCCAGGACGTCACCTACACCTTCACCCTCACCAACACCGGCAATGTGACGATGCATCAGCTCTCTGTAATCGAAGGCGAGTTCAGCGGCACCGGCAAGCTGTCCGCGATCTCCTGCCCCGGCACCTCCCTCGGCGTCGGACAGCAACTCGCCTGCACCGCCACCTACCGGGTCACCGCCGAGGACGCCGCCCGCGGCACCCTCACCAACACCGCCGCCGCCACTGGCACCACGCCTGGCAGCAACCACCCCATCACCTCGCCCCCCGGCAGGGCCACCATCACCACTCACCCCGCCACCACCGAACCCGGCCCGCGCCCGCACCCCCGCCCCGCCCCCTGGCACCACGGCACCCTCCCCCACACCGGGGCGGGCGCGCTCGAGGGACTGGCCTACGTGGCCGTGGCGCTGACGGCCGGCGGAGGAATCGCCCTCTCCGTCGCCCGCCGCA
>NZ_JZWY01000629.1:0-6961 GCF_000966955.1 Streptomyces sp. NRRL S-495 | reverse complement strand
CGCCCCGGGACCGTCCGCGCCGATGCGTGTCCGGTGCTCCCTGCCGAGCGACTACAGAACACTACGCCCGTTCGGAGGCAAAGGCAAACAGTCCGCCCGGACGATGCGGGTGCAGACGGCACGGCCGGCCTTCACGTACTCGCCGTTGGGGCGGTCGTTGCCGGTGACCCAGCGGCGGGCGGTGGCCTCGTCCCGGCCGCCGGTGCGGTGGCGGTCGAGGAGACGGGCCTCGCGGACGGCGTCGTCGGCCTCGACGTACCAGAGCTCGCGCAGCAGCCGGCGGGCCTCCGGCCAGGGGTGGTCGGCGGAGGCGAGGTAGTTGCCCTCGGTCACGACCAGGCGGGCCCGCGGGTGGACGACGTGGCGGGCGGCCACCGGTTCGTCGAGGTCCCGGTCGAAGTCGGGGACGTAGATGTCCTGGAACCGCTCGGTGGCGACCCGGCGCAGCAGGGCGACGTAGCCGTGCGTGTCGAAGGTGGCGGGTGCGCCCTTGCGGTGGCCGAGGCCGAGGCGGTCGAGCTGGGCGGCGGAGAGGTGGAAGCCGTCGAGGGGGAGGTAGGCGGCGCTGCCCGGGCCCTCCCGGCGCTCGACCTCGGCGACGAGGTGCCGGGCCAGGGTGGACTTGCCGGCGGCGGGCGGGCCGGCGAGGCCGAGGATGGTGCGGGCCTGGCTTCCGGGGCCTCGCAGCAGGCCGAGGGCGAGGGCCGTCAGGCTGTCGGCGCCGGGGGTGCCCCCCGTGCGGTCCCCGGTGGTGCGGTCCGCGTTCATGGGCGAACCCTACTCAGCGGGCGACGTCGGCGGGCCGCCCCCGGCGGGCGCCCCCGGCTACGCGGGGCGGTCGGCGAGGGCCGGCAGGTCCAGGGTGAGGGTCCCGGCGTCGGCGTCGAGCACCGCGGGGACGCCGAGCGGGACGGTGAGGGTGGACGGGCAGTGGCCGAAGCCGAGTTCCCAGACGACGGGGATGCCGAGCGGTCCGAGCCGGTCGAGCATGACGTCCCGGACCCGGTCGAGCGGGCCGCAGCCCTCCCAGGAGCCGAGGGCGACCCCGGTGACGCCGTCGAAGGCGCCGGAGCGCAGGAACTGGGTGAGGAGGCGGTCGAGCTGGTACGGGTGCTCGTTGACGTCCTCGAGGATCAGGATGCTGCCGGCGTAGGAGGGGCGGGCGGCGGGGGTGCCGCGCTCGGCGGCGAGGACGTGGGTGCAGCCGCCGGCGGTGATGCCGCGGGCCCGGCCGGGGACGAGGGTGGCGGCGGTGGGCGAGGTGATGACGGTGGTGGCGGCGGGGTCGAAGAGGGTGCGGCGCAGGTGTTCGGCGGTGCGGGCGTCGCCGATGAAGCCGGCGGTGGCGCTCATCGGTCCGTAGAGGGTGGCGAGGCCGAGGCGCTGGGCGAAGGCCTCGTGCAGGGAGGAGACGTCGCTGAAGCCGATGAGGATCTTGGGCTGGACGGCGCGCAGGGCGTCCCAGTCGAGGAGGTCGACCATGCGGTGGACGCCGTAGCCGCCGCGGGCGCAGATGACGGCGTCGACGGTGGGGTCGAGCCAGGCGGCCTGGAGGTCGGCGGCGCGGTCGGCGTCGGTGCCGGCGAGGTGGCCGAGGACGGGGTGGGTGTCGAGGACGTGCGGGGCGACGGTGACGCGCAGTCCCCAGGAGCGGAGGACGGCGGTGCCGGCGCTGAGCCGCTGCGGATCGATGGGGCCGCTGGTGGCGACCACGGCGATGTGGTCCCCGGGGCGGAGGTGCGGCGGGCGGGTCAGCCCTCGGCCGGGGGTGGTCGGGTGCTGGTCCATGGCCGGGTTCCTTCCGGGACGGGGTGCTCTCGGGGCCGGTGCGGGACCGGCCCCGAGAGGTTATGCCCCTGACGCGTTCACAGCGATCCCATGACGGCCCGCACTTCGGTGAGGGTGGCGTCGGCGACCGCGTTGGCGTGTTCGGAGCCGGTGCGCAGGACCTGGCGGATGTGGCCCCGGTCGGCGGCGAGTTCGGCGCGGCGGGCTCGGATCGGGCGGAGGTGTTCGTTCACGGCCTCGGTGACGGTGCGCTTGAGGGCGGCCGCGCCGCCGTCGCCGATCTCCTCGGCGAGCTCCTCGGGGGCGCGGTCCTGGCAGAGGCCGGCGAGCAGGAGGAGGTTGGAGACCTCGGGGCGGCCGACGGGGTCGTAGGTGATGCGGCGGTCCGCGTCGGTCTTCGCGCCCTTGAGGAGGCGGGCGGTGGTGTCCTCGTCGGCGGCGAGCGGGACGGAGTTGCCGCGGCTCTTGCTCATCTTGCCGCCGTCGGTGCCGAGGAGCAGCGGTGCGGCGGAGAGCAGGGCGCGGGGGCGGGGGAAGACGGGGGTGCCGTCGGGGTGCGGGTAGCGCTCGTTGAAGCGGCGGGCGACGGTGCGGGCGACTTCGAGGTGCGGCAGCTGGTCCTTGCCGACGGGGACGAGGTCGGCCTTGCAGAAGAGGATGTCGGCGGCCTGGTGGACGGGGTAGGTGAGCATCAGTCCGTTCACGGCGGCCTGGCTGGAGTGGGCGATCTCGTCCTTGACGGTGGGGTTGCGGTGGAGTTCGGCGACGCTGACCAGGCTGAGGAAGGGCAGCAGCAGCTGGTTGAGGGCGGGGACGGAGCTGTGGGTGAAGATCGTGGCGCGGTCGGCGTCGATTCCGGTGGCGAGGTAGTCGACGACGAGGTTCTCGGTGTGTTCGGCGAGGCGGTCGGCGAGGTCCCGGTCGGTGATGACCTGGTAGTCGGGGATGACGAGGAACATCTCGACGCCGAGGCGCTGGAGGTGGACGCGGTTGCGGAGGCTGCCGAAGTAGTGGCCGAGGTGGAGCGGGCCGGTGGGGCGGTCGCCGGTGAGGACGCGGTGGGCGGCCGGGTCGGCGCGGATGCCTTCGTCCAGGTCGGCGAGCCCGGCCAGGTCGGTCGGCTCAGTAGGGACGTCTGCAGCGGTCGGCGTGGTCGCGGTGGTCACGGGGTTTCTCCTCGGTACGGCGGTGGTCGCGGCCGTCCGGGGCTCGGGGCCCGTCCCGTCGGAGAAACGCAACAGGGCCGTCCATCCCGGACGGCCCTGGTCAGGCGTGGCTGGTGGCCGTCCTAGGACGGCCACCAGTTGAGACCTGCGAAGCGCTTCATGGGGTCGAGGGTAGCGGCGCCGGTGCCGGCCCGCCACCGGTTTTCCTTTTCCGCGCCGCGGCTTTCCGCGGTCCTCCGTTGCCCGTCAGTCCTCCGTTGCCCGTCAGTCCTCGACGACGAGGGCGGGGGTGTCCTGGCGGAGCGTCTCGCCGCGGAAGAACGCGGGCCGGTAGGCGCTGTACACGAGCATGAGGACCGCGCCGAGCAGCAGGATGCCGACGCCGATGACGAACACCGAGCCGATGCCGAGGACGGCGCCGCTGCCGTACTCGGGGTCCCAGGCGTCGGTGAGGGTCTGCAGGAAGACCCCGCTGAGCAGGAGCCCGCCGAGCAGGGGGGCGAGGCCCTTGAGAGCGAGGTCGCGCAGACTGTCCCGGAGCGAGTGGCGGAAGTACCAGACGCAGGCGAAGGCGGTCAGCGCGTAGTAGAAGCAGATCATCAGCCCGAGGGCCAGGATGGTGTCCTGGACGACGTTCTCGCTGATCACGCTCATGCCGACGTAGAACACGGCGGTGGCGGCACCGGCGGCGAGGGTGGCGAAGCCGGGGGTGCGGTGGCGCGGGTGGACGGTGCCGAAGCGGGGCGGCACGGCCCGGTAGGCGCTCATCGCGAGCAGGGTCCGGGCGACCGGGATGAAGGTGGTCTGCAGGCTGGCGGCGGCGCTGGCGACGACGGCCAGGAAGAGCAGGATGCTCCACGGCGAGCCGAGGACCGGCCGGGCCAGGGCGGAGAAGACGTTGTCGGCGGTGTCCGGGTTGCCGAGGCCGTTGCCGGTGCTGCCGACGCCGGCGAACATCTGGGCGGCGACGGCGACCAGCAGGTAGGAGCCGACAAGGGTGACCATCGAGATCATCGCGGCGCGGCCCGGGGTCTTGGCGCTGCCGCTGGTCTCCTCGTTCATGGTGAGGCAGGTGTCCCAGCCCCAGTACATGAAGATCGAGAGCGACAGGCCGGCGGTGAAGGCGCTGAACGAGCCCACCTCGAGCGGGTTGAGCCAGGAGGCGGAGAAGCCGATGGAGTCGGGCAGGTCGCCGGTGGCGGCCTTGCCGATGGCGATGCCGGCGAACAGCAGCAGGACGGCGAGCTGGAGCCCGACCAGGCTGTACTGGAACCACTTGGTGGCCGTCATGCCGCGGTAGCTCATCGCGGTGGCGGCGGCGATCAGTACGACGACGGTGGCCAGATGGACGGCCTTGTTGTCGTTGAGGTCGGCGACGGCTCCGCTGCCCGTCATCTCGCCGAGCATGAGGTAGAGGAAGTCGGTGGCCACCCCGGCGAGGTTGGACAGCACGATGATGGTGGCGACCGTCAGGCCCCAGCCGGCCATCCAGCCGACCCGGGGGCCGAAGGCCTTGACCGTCCAGGTGAAGGACGTGCCGCAGTCCGGGAAGTCCTTGTTCAGTTCCTTGTACGCGAACGCGACGAGCAGCATCGGCAGGAAGCCGGCCAGGAAGACCGCGGGCATCTGGACGCCGACGGCGGTGACCGTCGGTCCCAGGGTGGCGGTCAGGCAGTAGACCGGGGCGACCGTGGAGACGCCCAGGACCACGCTGCTCAGCAGGCCGACGGAGTTGCCCCGTAGGCCCTTGTCCCCCGCTGCCCCCGTCGCCCCCGCCACCCCCGTGCCGGGGGCTCCACCACTGGCGCCACTGACCGGGGCACCCTGCGGAGCGGCGGGCGCCGTTGCCCGGCCGCTGCTTCCGTGCTCTGAGAGCTGCTGATCAAACACCTGCGCACCCTAGGTGCGGGTACCGAAGGTTGAGTAGGCCAACCCTTGGTGATTTGAACCACTCCCTTCGATTTGCCCGTACGAAGCTGGGCGTTGGCCGATGATGCATGGGGCGTTAAGGCGTGTACCTTTATTTCAAAGGGTTGTTACCGAATTGATTTGCCCGCTGTGTCACACTTTGAGATGTTTTGGCATCGGCTGCGCGGGCCCGGACGGCACGGCGCGGGACCCTTTCGGGATGTCGGATAGGTTTGCCTTGCCTAACCAACATTCCGTCCTCGAAGGAGCGCCGCGTGTCCCCCACTCCCGGCCACCCCACCACCCCCCGCCCCGGCCGACGGGCCCTGCTCACCGCGGCGCTCACCGGCGGGGCCGTCCTCGGCCTCGGCGGACTGCTCACCGCCTGCGGCAGCTCGGGCGACTCCGGCGGACCGGCCGGATCGGGCGGTTCCGGCGGCGGCGCGGCGAAGCCCTCCGGCGGCTCCTCGCCCGACCAGAAGTCCGTCAAGCAGGGCGGCGACGACTACGCCACCGTGATCGAGAAGATGAAGGGCTTCGGCACCGACGCCGCACCCGGCGTCTACCCGCGGACGATCCGGCACGCGCTGGGCGAGACCGTCCTCCCGGCGAAGCCGACCCGGGTCGTCGTCCTCGACACCGGCGAGCTCGACAACGTCGTCTCGCTGGGCATCCAGCCGGTCGGCGTGGTCCACACCGACGGCTCCAAGACCATGCCGTCCTACCTCAAGGACAGGGCCGGCAGCCCCGCCGCCGTCGGCACCATCAACAGCCTCAACCTGGAGGCCATCGCCGCGCTCAAGCCCGACCTGATCCTCGGCAGCCAGCTGCGCGCCCAGGACCAGTACCAGCAGCTCTCCAAGATCGCGCCGACCGTCTTCTCTCTGCGCCCCGGCTACCCGTGGAAGCAGAACTTCCTGCTCAACGCGAGCCCGTTCGGCCTGGAGGCGGAGGCCAGGGCCCAGCTGGACGCCTACCAGGCGGCCGCGGCGGCGATCGGCGCCGCGCTCGGCGACAAGCGGCCCACCATCACGCCGCTGCGCTTCATGCCCGGCAAGACCCGGCTGTACGCGGAGCTGTCCTTCATCGGTACCGTCCTCACCGACGTCCGGCTGCCGCAGCCCGCGATCGAGCAGGTCAAGGAGCTCGCGGTGGAGATCGGCCCCGAGCAGATCGACAAGGCGGACGCCGACTGGATCTTCTACGGGGTCTACGGCACGCCCAGCTCCACCAACCAGGACGCGGTGCTCGGCGGGGCGCTCTGGAAGACCCTGGGCGCGGTCAAGTCCGGGCAGGCGAGGCCGGTCCCGGACGAGACCTGGTTCCTCGGGCTCGGCGTGGCCGCTGCCAACGTCGTCCTGTCCGACCTGAAGGGCTTCGTGGCACCCGGCGCCTGACCGGTGCCCTCCCCCCGGGGGGAAATCCGGGGGGAGGGTGGGACCGAACGGGGGCCGGACGGGGGCCGGACGAGTCGGGCAGCCTGGCGTGGGAACCGGGGAGCCCGATGGGACGTCAGGGTGTTGTGCAGGTGGGACCGGTGGTACGAGGGGGACTCGTGGGGCGTGACGGTGTTGTGGGGCGCAGGGGGCGGAAACGCGCTTGGAGCACGTCGCCCGGTGCGGGAGGATCAACGGGACCGTACCCCGAAGGGCCCGTGCCAATGACCACGCTCGACCGGACCGCCGCCGACCGGACGCCGTCCGCCCCACCCGTTCCCCCGGCGCCCGACGCCGCCGCCCCGGTGGACGGGGTGACCCGCTGCTCGATCACGGCGGTGGGCACCGACGGCCGGACGGGCGGCACGGCCGGCGTCCTGCTGGGCGGCTCCGTGCCGCGGCCGCGCGGTGGGGACGCCGACGGCGGGTCCGAGTCGTCCGGCTCGTCCGAGGCGTCCGACTCCTCCCTGGCTGCCGAGGAGGCCGAGGCGGGCGGGTCGGGCGAGGCGTCCGCCGGGCTCCGGCAGCCTCCGGCCGTCCAGGAGCGGACGGTCCCGGTACTGCGGGCGCCCCACGAGGAACTGCGCACCGCCGTCAGCCGGCGGCCCTCGCCGTCGCGCCGCCTCCGCCTGCTGCATCCGCAGACGGCGGCCGCCCCCGTCC
>NZ_JZWY01000628.1:0-21779 GCF_000966955.1 Streptomyces sp. NRRL S-495 | reverse complement strand
CGGCCGCCCCCGTCCGGCCCGACAGCGCGCGCACCGGCCCGGCGCCGGCCACCGGCGCGCCGGTCGTCCCCGGACCGCGCACCGGCGACGACCGGGACGCCCCCTGGCCGAGGGCGGCGGCCGAACCCCCGCTGGGCGTGCTGATCGGTGGCACCCCCCAACTGCCGGACGCCGGCGGGCGCCCGGGCCGCACCGAGGAACGGCCCGCCGTCCGGGCGACCGCCGAGCTCCTCCGGCTCGGCCGGGGGACCTGTCTGGTCGTGCTTCCCGCCTGGCGGCCCGCGATCGCCGTCTCGGTACCGACCGAGCAGTTGCTGAGCGCCACCGGCCTCGCCTGGGAGCAGCTCGCGGAGGCGCGGCTCTCGGTGGTGATCAACCCCGGCGCCCTGCACGACCGGGAGCTGGAGCTCCGGGACTGGCAGGTCGGCCCGCCCGGGCGGCCGGGCCGGCGCGGCCGGCGTCGCCCGCTCCAGGCGTTCGGAACCGACGGGACCGCCGCTCAGGAGCGGACGGGTCCGCCGTTCGGGATGTAGCCGAGATCGACGGGCCGGGGTTCGCGCCGCTCACTGAGCCAGCCCTCCCGTACCTCGGCCAGCAGTTCCGGCAGCCGGGGCGGCCAGAGGGCGTCCGCGTTCTCGTCCGCGAGGTCCGCCGGGGTCCACCAGCGCCAGTCGAGGATCCGGTCGGCGGCGTGCACCGCGCTGACGTCGCCGACCGGGCCCCGGTGCGGGCCGTCGGTGAGGTAGATGTGCTCGTGCTGGCGGACCGGCGTTCCGTGCCAGGTGAAGTCGTGTTCCCAGGTGCAGAGCAGCGGGCCGGGTTCGAGGTCCGACCAGCCGGTCTCCTCCCAGAGTTCGCGGCGCGCCCCCGCCCACGGGGTCTCGTCGGCCTCGATGCCGCCACCCGGCATGGTCCAGTGCACGCCGACCTCGCTGTTGTCCGAACGCAGGAGGAAGACGGAGCCGTGCTCGTCCAGGACCACCGTCCTGGCAGCCCGGCGTGGGGTCCTTCGCGCGTTTCGCCACAGGTTTCGCATCGGGTCACTCTGCCAGCGGTGCGCTCCGGCCGTCGAACGGATTCCAGCGCCCCCCGGCCGGTGGCCGCGACGGTCCGACCGGGCCGGTCAGGGCCTGTGGCGTCGGGGTTTTGACGGCTCGACGGGCTGTCCCTGCCCGTACCCTGACGCCCATGCCCGCACCCGCGTTCCTCCTCCCCTCCCATCCGCTGGACCCGCGCCGGATCGATCCCCAGTTCGTCCGGGAGGCCCGGCTGCTGCGGGACCTGGGCGGTGAGCACCACCTCGTCGACCATGACGCGCTGCTCGCCGGTGACGCCCGCGCGGCCGTCGACCGGGTCCCGGCGGGTCGCGGACCGTTCTGGTACCGGGGGTGGATGCTCCCCTCGGACCGCTACGCGGCCTTCGCCGCCGCGCTGGCCGAACGCGGCGGGCATCTGCTGACCAGCCCGCCCGGGTATGCGTCGGCGCATGAACTGCCTGGCTGGTACGGGGTGTTCGAGGGGGCGACGCCGCAGAGCGTCTGGCTGCCGCTGGCGGGAGCCGGCAGCGGCAGCGGCGCCGGGAGCGGCGGTGGGGACGGGGCCGGGATCGCGCCGCCCGGTCCGGAACGGTTGGCGGCGGCCGTCGCCGGGCTCGGCGGCCAGGGACCGGCGATCGTCAAGGACTATGTGAAGTCCCGCAAGGACGAGTGGGGCGAGGCCTGCTTCATCCCGGAGCTGGCCGACCTTCCGGCCGTGGCCCGGGTGGTCGCCCGGTTCGTGGAACTGCAGGGCTCCTACCTCGCCGGGGGCGTGGTGCTGCGGCGGTTCGAGGAGTTCAACCGGGTGGTGTGGGACGCCGACGACCCGCCGTCCGGCGGTTCCGGGCGGGACCGGGCCCAGGACCCCGGGCTGCCGGACGACGGACGGGGCGGGCGACGGCGGGCGGTGGAGTCCCGGGTGTGGTGGCTGGACGGCGAGCCGGTGCTGGTCGGACCGCATCCGGACCTGCCCGGCTGCCCGTCCGCCCCCGACCTGTCCGGGGTGCGGCCGCCGGTGCGGACGCTCGGCTGCCGGTTCGTCACCACCGACCTGGCGGAGCGGGCGGACGGCTCCGGCTGGCGGGTGGTCGAGGTCGGCGACGGGCAGGTGAGCGAACTGCCCCGGGGGATCGATCCTTCGAGGCTGCTGATCGCGCTGCTCGCGGCGTGAACGGCCGGGGCCGGGCGGTCGGGGGACGTCGGGGCAGACGGCCGGGGGTGCGGTCGGGGGGTGCGGTCGGGCGGCTCGGGCTGTCGTGAGGACCGCCCGCGCCGCCCCGGCCGCTCACGCTCCGGCGATCACGTCCGGGACGGCGGCGGACGCCGTGCCGGACCGGTGGTGTCCCTCCGCCACGAACGCCTGCCAGAGCCGGGTGTACGCCCCGCCCCGCGCCAGCAACTCCTTGTGCGTGCCGTCCTCGACCACCCGGCCGTGGTCCAGCACGACCACCCGGTCCGCGCGCTCGGCGGTGGTCAGCCGGTGCGCGATGACCAGGGTGGTGCGCCCGCCGCTGAGCCGGTCCGCGGCGTGGTTGACCGCCGCCTCGGTGGCCAGGTCGAGCGCCGCGGTGGCCTCGTCCAGCAGCAGGACGTCCGGATCGACCAGCTCGGCCCGGGCCAGCGCGATCAGCTGGCGCTGACCCGCCGAGAGGTTCCGCCCCCGGCCGGCGACCTCGTGCTCGTAGCCGCCGGACAGCCGGAGGATCATGTCGTGCGCGCCGACGGCACGGGCCGCCGCCTCCACCTCGGCCGGCGAGGCCCCCGGCCGGCCGTACGCGATGGCCTCGCGCACCGTCCCGGCGAACAGGTAGGCCTCCTGCGGCACCACCCCGAGCCGGTGCCGGTACTGGGCGAGGTCGTAGCGGGTCAGGTCGACGCCGTCGACCCGGACGGTGCCGGACGTCGCGTCGTAGAACCGGGCGACCAGCTTGACCAGGGTCGACTTGCCGGCCCCCGTCTCGCCGACCAGCGCCACCGTCTGCCCGGCCGGGATCCGCAGGCTGATGTCGGTGAGGACGTCCGGGGCGCCGTCCGCGCCGCCGTTGTAGGCGAAGCCGACGTGGTCGAACTCGATCTCGCCGCGGAGCCCGGCCGGGACGGGCACCGGGTCGGCCGCCTGCGCGGTGCTGGTCGGGGTGCGCAGCAGCTCGCGGATCCGGCCGAGGCCGACCGCCGCCTGCTGGTAGCCGTCGAACACCTGGGAGAGCTGGTTGACCGGCGCGAAGAACAGGTCGATGTAGAGCAGGTAGGCGACCAGCGCGCCGACGGTGAGCGTCCCGGCGTCCACCCGCGACGCACCCATGATCAGCACCAGCGCGGCTGCCACGCTGGAGAGGAACTGCACGAACGGGAAGTAGAGCGAGATGTAGAGCTGCGCCCGGACCCGGGCGTCCCGGTAGGCGATGCCCCGGGCGACGAAGCGGTCCGTGTTGGCGTCCAGCCGGCGGAACGCCTGGACGATCCGCATGCCGGCCACGTTCTCCTGGAGGTCCGCGTTGACCGTGCTGATGAGGTCTCGGGAGATCTCGTACTGGGCCTTGGACTTCCGGCGGAACACCAGGGTCGCGACCGCCAGCAGCGGCAGCACCGCGAAGACCGCCAGGGCGAGTCCGGCGTCGATCACCAGCAGGGCTGCGAAGATGCCGAGGAAGGTCAGCAGGCTGACCACCGCCGTGACCACGCCGGTCTGCAGGAACGAGGTGAGGGAGTCCAGGTCGGTGGTCATCCGGGTCATGATCCGGCCGGAGAGTTCGCGCTCGTAGTAGTCGAGGCCGAGCCGGTTGAGGTGGGCGAAGATCTTGAGCCGGAGCGAGTAGAGCACCCGCTCGCCGGTGCGGCCGCTGACCCGGTTCTCGGCGCCCTGCACCAGCCAGTCCAGCAGGACGATCACCAGGGCGGCGAGCGAGGCGACGGCGACGCCGGTCATGACGCCCTTGCTGACGCCGTCGTCGATGCCGTGCCGGATCAGGATCGGCAGGACCAGACCGGCGCCCGCGTCCAGGGCGACCAGGAGCAGCGCCAGGGCGAGCGGCACGCGGAAGGGGCGCAGCAGGCGGCGGAGGCTGAAGTCGGGGTCTCCCCGCTCGGCCTCGGCCCGGGGGATCTCCGGGTGGTCGGTGGCCGGCGGGAGGGCGGCGACCCGGGCGAGCAGTTCGGGTGCGGCGGTGCGGGCGGCCTTGGTCAGGGCCGGGGTGGGCATGACGGGGGCGGGGGCGCTCGTGTCGGTGTCCGTGTCGGCGTCGGCGTCCTGGGTGGCGCCCGTGTCCTGGGTGGGCTCGGCGCCGGTGGGCGCGGACGGCTCGGCCGCTCCGGGTGCCGCCGGGGGCGCGGCGGGGGTGCTCCGGCCCGCCTCGGGGTCGGTGATCAGGGCCCGGTAGCGGGGACATCGGGCGGCGAGTTCCTCGTGCGTGCCGATGTCGAGCAGGCGGCCGTGGTCCAGGACGGCGATCCGGTCGGCGAGCTGGAGGGTGGAGCGGCGGTGGGCGATCAGCAGGGTGGTGCGGCCGGCCATCACCGAACGCAGTGCGTCGTGGATCTCGGCCTCGATCTGCGGGTCCACGGCCGAGGTGGCGTCGTCGAGCAGCAGGATCCGGGGGTCGGTGAGGATCGCCCGGGCCAGGGCGATGCGCTGGCGCTGGCCTCCGGACAGGGTGAGGCCCTGCTCGCCGACCTTCGTCCCGTAGCCGTCGGGCAGCTCCCGGACGAACTCGTCGGCCTGGGCGGCGCGGGCGGCCGCGACGATCTGCTCGTCGGTGGCGTCCGGGCGGCCGTAGGCGATGTTGGTGCGGACGGTCTCGGAGAAGAGGAAGCTCTCCTCGGGCACGATGCCGACGGCCGACCGGACCGAGTCGAGGGTCAGGTCGCGCAGGTCGTGGCCGTAGAGGCGGACGGCGCCGTCCGCCGGGTCGTAGAACCGGGGCACCAACTGCGCGACGGTGGACTTGCCCGAACCGGAGGAGCCGACCAGGGCGAGGGTCTCGCCGGGTGCGAGGCGGAGGCTGAGGCCGTGCAGGACCGGGGCCGGGTGCTCGGGGTCGTAGCGGAACTCGACCTGGTCGAACTCCAGCGCCACCTCGGTGGTGAGCGGTCCGACCACGCGCGGGCCGGAAGGCGGGGTGGCGTCCGGACCGGCGTCGGGTGCGGCGGTGTCGGCGATCGGTTCGGCGGCCGGTTCGGCGGCCAGGTCGAGGACGACCGCGTCCGGGCGCTCCCGGACCAGGGGACGCTCGTCGATCAGCTGGAGCACGCGCTCGACACCGGCCCGGGCCTGCTGGCCGACCGTGATGACCATGGTCAGCATCCGGACCGGGCCGGTCATCTGCGCGACGTAGGTGGAGAAGGCGACGAAGGTGCCGAGCGAGACCTGCCCCTCGACCGCCAGCCAGCCGCCGAAGGCCAGCACCGCCACCTGGGCGAGCGCCGGAACGGCCTGCATGGCGGGGTTGTAGCGGCTGTTGAGCCGGATCGAGCGCAGCCGGGACGCGAAGAGGTTGCGCGAGGCCGTCTCCAGCTTGTCCAGCTCCTGCCCCTCCTGGCCGAAGCCCTTGACCACCCGCACGCCGCCGATCGCCGCGTCCACCACCCCGGCGACGGCCGCGGCCTCCTGCTGGGCGGCCCAGGTGGAGGGGAACAGCCGCTTGCGGCTGAGCGTCGAGACCCACCACAGCACCGGGGCCATCACCAGTGCGACCAGGGTGAGCGGCGGCGAGAGCCAGACCATCACGCCGAGCGACATGACGAACATGAGCAGGTAGCCGGTCATCATGGGCAGCATCGAGAGCAGCCCGTTGACCAGTTGGAGGTCGGAGGTCGCGCGGCCGACCACCTGTCCGGTGTCGAGCCGGTCCTGGCGGTGGCCGTCGAGTCTGCCGAGCGAGCGGAAGAGGTCCGCGCGCAGGTCGTGCTGGACGTCGACGGCCAGTTGCCCGCCGTAGTAGCGGCGGACCTGGGTGCAGCCGAACACGACGGCGGCGGCCAGCAGCAGCACGACGGCCCACGGGGCGAGCGGCCGGGAGTGCGCGGTGATGACGTCATCGATGATCAGCTTGGTGACCAGGGGCACCAGGGCGGTGACGGCCATACCGAGCAGCGAGGCGCCGAAGGCGAGCAGCACGCTGCGCCGGGAGCGCCAGCAGTAGCCGAGCAGCCGTCGGAGCCAGCCCGCGCCTTCGGGGCTGTGGGGGCCGTCGGAGCCGGTCGGCGGGCCGGAGCCGTCGGGGGCGGTCGTGGACGGTCCGGGCTTCCGGTCCGGTCGGGCACGCCCGTCCCCGGGCTTGTCCGACGAGGAACCCGTGTCGCTCTTGGCGCCGTCCGCGCCCGGGGTGCCGGTTCGGGTGCCGCTCGGGGAAAGCTCCACCGTAGATCCGTGAGTCTCAGGCATATTTAGGGATGCTAACCATTCCGTCGGGTGACCGCCATGGATTTTTCAGGCCAGGACGCGCCGGGGGTCCCGGCCCGACGGACGGGCCAACAGCCCGCAGCCTGCGGTGATTCCCGCCCGGCCGGACCGGCGCTCGTTACCAGGGTCGCCGACGGAGCGGGAGCCGCCCACCGTCCACCGACGCAGGGGGCGGACCTCCCTTGGTCCTAGGTCGGGCGCCCGACCCGGCCCACCCCCGAATGGAGCAACGGCCCCGAGGGGGCGGCGGACCCGCCGGTCAGGCTCGTGCGGCGTCGATGCCGACGACGGCGGCAGCGCCGGAGCCGGCGCCGCTGTCAGCGCCGGTGTCAGCGGCGACGGAGTCGGCGGCCGCCGAGAACGCGCCGTGGGCGAGGTCGCGCAGCAGTTCGGCCATCGCGTCGCGGGTGAGCCCGGCGCGTTCGTCCCCCTGGGCGGGGTTCGGGCCGTGGCTGTGCGGGGTCGAGTTGATCAGCCCGAAGACGGCGTGCACGGCCGCCCGGGCGACCGGCTCGGCGGTCGGGGCGGCGAGCGGCGGACAGGCCTGGCGGACCACCTCCACCCAGAGCTCCACGTAGGCGCGCTGGAGGCGGCGGACGGTCCTGCGGTCCTCGTCGCGGAGGTTGAGCAGCTCCCGGTCGTGCAGCGTGATCAGGTCGCGGTCGTCGAGCGCGAAGTCGACATGGCCGCCGATCAGCGCGTCCAGCGCGGCGGCCGGGCCCTCACTGCCGCCCGCCCGGCGGCGCCCCTCCTCCAGCAGCCGCTCGCTGATGCCGACCAGCAGGTCGGCGAGCATCGCGTCCTTGCCGGCGAAGTGCCGGTAGAGGCCGGGGCCGCTGATACCGACGGCCTTGCCGATCTCGTCGACGCCCACACCGAGGAAGCCCCGGGCCGCGAACAGTCGGGCGGCCTCCCTGCGGATCTGGTCGCGGCGTGCGAGCCCGGAGGCGGATGGGACGTTCGGCATGCCGACCATCGTAGACAGTCGGGTTATCGGTGGTTAACCTGGGCGACGGAAGTTAACGTTCATTAACGTGTGGGGGTCGCGGGCTCACCGGCCCTGTCGGCCCACCTGCCGCCGAGGGCAAGGGAGCTCTTGGGATGGTCATCTCCACTACTGTCGGCGCACCCACCGGCATCAATGGCAGCGCGGCGGCCGGCACCCCGGCGGGCGGCGCGGCCCACGGCCGCGGCGCTCCCGGCGCGGCCGCACCGGCGCCCCGGCTCGACACGGCCGCCGACCCCGGGTCCGAGGCGTTCCGGACGAACACCGCCGCCCACCGGGCCCTGGTCGCCGAACTCCGCGAGAAGCTCGGCACGGCCGCGCTCGGGGGCGGCGCCAAGGCCCGCGCCCGCCACACCGCGCGCGGCAAACTGCTCCCCCGCGACCGGGTGGACACCCTGCTCGACCCGGCCTCCCCCTTCCTCGAACTCGCCCCGCTGGCGGCCGACGGGATGTACGACGGCGCCGCCCCGGCCGCCGGGGTGATCGCCGGCATCGGCCGGGTCGCCGGGCGCGAGGTGGTCGTGGTCGCCAACGACGCCACCGTCAAGGGCGGCACCTACTACCCGATGACGGTCAAGAAGCACCTGCGCGCCCAGGAGGTCGCGCTGGAGAACCGGCTCCCCTGCGTCTACCTGGTCGACTCCGGCGGCGCCTTCCTCCCGATGCAGGACGAGGTCTTCCCGGACCGCGACCACTTCGGCCGGATCTTCTACAACCAGGCGCGCCTCTCCGCCGCGGGCATCCCGCAGATCGCCGCCGTGCTGGGCTCCTGCACGGCCGGCGGCGCGTACGTGCCGGCGATGAGCGACCAGGCCGTCATCGTCCGCAACCAGGGCACCATCTTCCTCGGCGGGCCGCCGCTGGTGAAGGCGGCGACCGGCGAGGTGGTGACCGCCGAGGAGCTGGGCGGCGGCGATCTGCACTCCCGGACCTCCGGCGTCACGGACCACCTGGCCGAGGACGACGCCCACGCCCTCTCCATCGTCCGCACCATCGTCGCCGGGCTCGGCCCGCGCGCCGCCCGCCCGTGGCCGCTCGCCCCGGCCGAGCCGCCGGCCGTCGACCCGGCCGGCCTGTACGGGGCCGTCCCGGTCGACCCGCGCACGCCGTACGACGTGCGCGAGGTGATCGCCCGGCTGGTCGACGGCAGCCGGTTCGCCGAGTTCAAGGCCGAGTACGGCGCGACCCTGGTGACCGGCTTCGCCCGGATCCACGGCCACCCGGTCGGCATCGTCGCCAACAACGGCGTGCTGTTCGCCGAGTCCGCCCTCAAGGGCGCCCACTTCATCGAACTGTGCGACCAGCGCGGCATCCCCCTCCTCTTCCTGCAGAACATCACCGGCTTCATGGTCGGCCGGCAGTACGAGGCGGGCGGCATCGCCAAGCACGGCGCCAAGATGGTCAACGCCGTCGCCTGCACCCGTGTCCCGAAGCTGACGGTGGTGATCGGCGGCTCCTACGGGGCCGGCAACTACTCGATGTGCGGCCGGGCCTACTCACCCCGCTTCCTGTGGATGTGGCCGAACGCCAAGATCTCGGTGATGGGCGGCGAGCAGGCCGCGTCGGTGCTGGCCACCGTCCGCCGCGATCAGTTGGAGGCCCACGGCGAGGAGTGGGCCACCGAGGCGGAGGAGGAGTTCAAGCGCCCCGTCCGCGAGCAGTACGAGCGCCAGGGCAACGCCTACTACGCGAGCGCCCGGCTCTGGGACGACGGCGTGATCGACCCGATGGACACCCGGACCGTCCTCGGCCTCGCCCTCACCGCCTGCGCCAACGCCCCGCTCCCGGCACCCGGCCCGTTCGGCGTCTTCCGCATGTAGCGCCCCTCCCGGGGCGGCGGCCCACCCGCTCCGCCGCCCTCCCCGGTGCCCGGCACCCACCCGGTGTCCCGCCACCTCCTTCGTACGGCCCCCTCGACCCGGAGGAACGCCTCCCATGTTCGACACAGTTCTGGTCGCCAACCGCGGCGAGATCGCCGTCCGGGTGATCCGCACCCTGCGGCGGCTCGGCGTGCGCTCGGTCGCCGTGTTCAGCGACGCCGACGCCGACGCGCCGCACGTCCGCGAGGCCGACGTCGCGGTCCGGCTCGGCCCGGCCGACCGCAGCGACAGCTCCGCCGCCGAGACCTACCTGCGGACCGACCAGATCCTCGCCGCCGCCCGCCGGACCGGCGCCCAGGCCGTCCACCCCGGCTACGGCTTCCTCGCCGAGAACGCCTCCTTCGCCCGCGCCTGCGCCGACGCCGGCCTCGTCTTCATCGGTCCTCCTCCCGCCGCGGTCGAGCTGATGGGTGACAAGATCAACGCCAAGGAGGCCGTGCGGGCCGCCGGTGTGCCGGTGGTCCCGGGCAGCCAAGCCACCGCGCCCACCGACGAGGACCTCGTCGCGGCGGCTGCCGGGATCGGCTACCCCGTCCTGCTCAAGCCCTCCGCCGGCGGCGGCGGCAAGGGCATGCGCCTGGTCCGCGACCCGGCCGAGCTGCCGACCGAGATCGCCGCCGCCCGGCGCGTCGCCCGCACCGCCTTCGGCGACGACACCCTGCTGCTGGAGCGCTGGATCGACCGGCCGCGCCACATCGAGGTGCAGGTGCTGGCCGACGCCCACGGCACCACCGTCCACCTCGGCGAGCGCGAGTGCAGCCTGCAGCGCCGCCACCAGAAACTGATCGAAGAGGCTCCCTCCGTCCTGCTCAATGCCGAGACCCGCGCCGCCATGGGCGCCGCGGCCGTCCGGGCCGCCGAGTCCTGCGGCTACACCGGCGCCGGCACCGTGGAGTTCATCGTCCCCGGCATCGACCCGGACTCCCCCACCCCCACGGAGGGCGTGCGGGACTTCTTCTTCATGGAGATGAACACCCGTCTCCAGGTGGAACACCCCGTCACCGAACTCGCCGTCGCCGTGGCCACGTCGGGGCCGGCCGGCCCCGACCACGACCCCGACCACGAGCCCGCCGCCGACCGGCCCCGGCGGCTCGACCTGGTCGAGTGGCAGCTGCGGGTCGCCGCCGGTGAACCCCTCACCTTCACCCAGTCCGACATCTCCTTCCAGGGCCACGCCATCGAGGCCCGGATCTGCGCCGAGGACCCGGAACGGGACTTCCTGCCCACCGGCGGACGCATCCTGCTCCTCGACGAGCCCCGGGGCGAAGGCATCCGGGTGGACTCCGGGGTCGCCCCCGGGACCGTGATCACCAGCTCCTACGACCCCATGCTCGCCAAGGTCATCGCCTACGGACCCGACCGCCCGACCGCGCTGCGGCGCCTGCGCGCCGCCCTCGCGGACACCCGGATCCTCGGCGTCACCACCAACACCGGCTTCCTGCGACGGCTCCTCGCACACCCCGAGGTCGCCGCAGGACGGCTCGACACCGGCCTGGTCGAGCAGACGGCGCAGCGGGAGCCCGGACTGCTCGCCTCCCCGTACTCCCCGGCCACCGCGGCCGCGGCCCCGGCGACGGCCTCCGAGCCCGCCGACTCCCTGCCGACGGAGGAACCGGCACCGGCCCACCTCCTCTACTACGCGGCCGCGCTCGCGCGGCACCTGGACCTCACCCCCGCCGCCGACGCCGACGGCTGGACCGACCCGTTCTCCCTTCCCTCCGGCTGGCGCCTCGGCGGCGACCCCGCCTGGACCACCCACCGGCTCCGCGTCCCCGGCCAGGACCCGGTGTCGGTGAGCATCCGTCCGATCACTGCGAGCAACGTAGCGGAGGCCACTGACAATCCGTCCGGGGCCACCGCCGAGGTCGAGATCAGGCTCGGCACCGGACCGGTCCACCGGGCCAGGGCCGACCGCTCCGACGACCGCCTCCGGCTGACCGTCGACGGTCTGCGGACCGGCTTCGCCCTCGCCGACGACCGGACCGCCGCGGCCGCCGGCCCGGTGACCTGGCTGGGCGTCGACGGCGATGCCTGGCCGGTGCACGGCCACGACCCGGTCGGCGAGGGCGCCGCCGACGGCGCCGCCCACCACGGCGCCCTGACCGCGCCGATGCCGGGCACCGTCACGGTCGTCAAGACCACTGCCGGTGAGTCGGTCCGCAAGGGCCAGCCCCTGCTCGTCCTGGAGGCCATGAAGATGGAGCACGTGATCTCGGCCCCGCACGACGGCACGGTGAGCGAACTCCGGGCCACCGCCGGCGCCACCGTGGCGATGGAGGAGCTGCTGGTCGTCGTGACCCCCGCCGAGGCCGAGTCCGGCCCGGCCGCCGCCAAGCCCGTCGCGGCGGTGCGGTCGTGACCGCCCCCGCGCCGAGAGGCGCCGGCACCGCGCGCGAACCCGATGCCCTCGACCTGGGGCTGCCCGCCCCGGTCCGCGCCCCGGGCCTGCCCGAGGAGGTGCGGATCCACGAGGTCGGTCCGCGCGACGGGCTGCAGAACGAGAGCGCCCTCGTCCCGGTCGGGGTCAAGGCCGAGTTCATCGACCGGTTGGCCGCCGCCGGGCTGCGCACCATCGAGGCCACCAGCTTCGTCCACCCGAAGTGGGTGCCCCAGCTGGCCGACGCCGAGGAGCTGATGCCCCGGCTGGCCGGCCTCCCGGACCGCCGCCCCGGGCTGCGGCTGCCGGTGCTGGTACCCAACGAGCGCGGGCTCGACCGCGCGCTGGCCCACCACGCCACCGATGTCGCGGTGTTCGCCAGCGCCACCGAGACCTTCGCCCGCCGCAACCTCAACCGCTCGGCGGACGAGGCGATGGCGATGTTCCGCCCCGTGGTGGAACGGGCCTCGGCCGCCGGGGTCCCGGTCCGCGGCTACCTGTCGATGTGCTTCGGCGACCCCTGGGAGGGTCCGGTCCCGGTCGCCCAGGTGGTCCGGTCAGGTCTGCGGCTGCTGGAGATGGGCTGCGCCGAGCTGAGCCTCGGCGACACCATCGGCGTGGCCACCCCGGGCCAGGTCACCGACCTGCTCGACGGGTTCGCGGCGGCGGGCGTGCCGGTCGACCGGCTGGCGGTGCACTTCCACGACACCTACGGCCAGGCGCTCAGCAACACGCTGACCGCGCTGCGCGCCGGGGTCACCACCGTGGACGCGTCCGCCGGCGGACTGGGCGGCTGCCCCTACGCCAAGAGCGCCACCGGCAACCTGGCCACCGAGGACCTGGTGTGGATGCTGCACGGCCTCGGCATCCGGACCGGCGTCGACCTGCGCGCCCTGGTCGCCACCAGCGGCTGGATGGCGCGCCGGCTCGGCCGCCCGAGCCCGTCCCGCACGGTGCAGGCCCTGCTCGACGCCACCGAGGCCGGAGCCTCGGACTGACCCCGCACCGACCGTCCCGCCCGTCGGCCGGGCGACTGCCCGCCCGGCCGACACCCGCTGGACCCGACCGTTATACCGCCGGCCGGTCCACCCCCGTTCGTCCGCTCTCCGCACCGCCCGCCGTCCGTCACACCCGCACGGACGGCGGTCGCCCCGACCACGCCCGCGCCCACCCCGGCGGGGCCCCAGGAGGATCACCATGCTCGACCACCGGTTGAACACCGAGTACGAGGAACTGCGGCGCACCGTGGCCGAATTCGCCCAGGACGTGGTCGCGCCGAAGATCGGCGAGTACTACGAGCAGGGCGAGTTCCCCTACGAGATCGTGCGGGAGATGGGGCGGATGGGCCTGTTCGGCCTGCCGTTCCCGGAGGAGTACGGCGGCATGGGCGGCGACTACTTCGCGCTCTGCCTGGTGCTGGAGGAGCTGGCCCGGGTCGACTCCTCGGTCGCGATCACCCTGGAGGCGGCCGTCTCGCTCGGCGCGATGCCGATCCACCGCTTCGGCACGGAGGAGCAGAAGCGGGAGTGGCTGCCCCGGCTGACCTCCGGCGAGCTGCTCGGCGCGTTCGGCCTGACCGAGCCCGAGGGCGGCTCCGACGCCGGGGCGACCCGCACCACCGCCCGCTACGACGAGGCCACCGACGAGTGGGTGATCAACGGCACCAAGTGCTTCATCACCAACTCCGGCACCGACATCACGGGTCTGGTCACCGTCACCGCACTCACCGAACCGCTCGCTCGTTCGAGTGAAGAGGGCGAATTCTCCTCGCCTCGGCGCGAAATCTCCTCCATCATCGTGCCCACCGGGACTCCCGGGTTCCAGGTGTCGAAGAAGTACTCGAAGGTCGGATGGAACGCATCCGACACCCGCGAACTGTCCTTTACCGACTGCCGCGTTCCCGCGGCCAACCTGCTGGGCGAGCGAGGTCGCGGCTACGCCCAGTTCCTGCGGATCCTCGACGAGGGCCGCATCGCGATCGCCGCCCTGGCCACCGGCCTGGCCCAGGGCTGCGTCGACCAGTCCGTCCTCTATGCCGGTACCCGCCGGGCCTTCGGCCGGCCGATCGGCGCCAACCAGGCCATCCAGTTCAAGCTCGCCGACATGGAGATGCGCGCCCACACCTCCCGCCTCGCCTGGCGGGACGCCGCTTCCCGGCTGCTGCACTCGGAACCGTTCAAGAAGGAGGCCGCGATCGCCAAGCTGTACTCGTCGGAGGCCGCCGTCGACAACGCCCGCGAGGCGACCCAGATCCACGGCGGGTACGGCTTCATGAACGAATTCCCCGTCGCCCGCTTCTGGCGGGACTGCAAGATCCTGGAGATCGGCGAGGGCACCTCGGAGGTGCAGCGCATGCTCATCGCGCGGGAGCTCGGCGTCTCCTGAGGCTGCGGCAGGTCCCTGTCCGGCCCTCCGCGTCGTCCGTCGGGGACGACGCGGAGGGCGGGCAACACGGTCGAGAGAGCGCTCAGCGGGGCGCTCGTGAAGAGGAAGGAGTCACCACGGGCCCGCCCGAGTCGATCTGGCCGTACCGGGTCAGCGCGAGTTCGAACGCCGTCGGCGCGACCCTGACGGCACCGTCGAACGGGCCGCTGAGCTGGAACGCCATGCTGACCGCGAAGGCCACCGAGGCCCCCACGAACCCCATCAGCACCAGGTTGCGACCGTTGGCGGTCAACCCGATCACCGGCGGCGTCGCCAGGACGAGCACCGACCCCACCACCAGCCCTCCCAGCGCCACCACCGGTACCTGCGCGCCGACATCGGACAGCCGGGCGTTCCGTCGCGCGTAGACATCCGTCAGGCTTCTCAACACATCCGCCTTGGCCGCGAGTTCGGACGGCTCCTGGCTCCGCACCGCGTCCACCGAGACCCTGATCCGGTCCGCCGCCGCCCAGGCCTCGGCGCTGCCGTGCCCCCGGCCCATCTGCGCCCACTCGTCCCCGATCACCTGCCCGGTGTACTCGCGCACCCGTTGCTGCACGACCGGTCGGTCCGGCTCCGGCAGCAGCCGCGCCGCCCAGTACACCTCGGTGAGGGCACGGGACTCCTCGTAGGTGTGCTGGCGGGCCATGTTGAGCTGCTGCCAGGCACCGGCGATGGCGAAGCCGGTGAAGAGGGCGAAGAAGCCGAGCACCGCCGCGCCCGCGAAGCTGATCGCGGACGGGTTGGTCGCTCCCTCGCGGGAACCGCGGGAGCGACCGACCAACGCACCGATGACCAGGGCGAGCGCCGCACCCGCCAGCGCCGCCACGACATTGACCCACATCTACCGCTCACTCCCCCGGAGTTCAGTCGCCACCGCCACCTCCGGGCCCGGACGTCCCACGCTGCCGCACCGACAGGGCGGCGGCCAGCACGACCAGAACGGGGAGCATGATCGCCAGCATCAGCAGCATCACCTCATTGGTGTCCCAGTCCTCGTCCCAGTCGAACGGTGCGCCGTCCGGGCTCTGAGCGACCGAGGCCGTGTTCCCCTTCGGGTTCGGCGCGGCGGACTCCGCCGATCGACCCGGGCCGGCGGACGGGGCGCCGGGGCCCGCACCGGGTCCGGGGCCGGGGCCGGGGCCTCCCGGCGCTCCGGCTCCCGTACCCGCTGCGGCGGCGCCCGCGCTTCCGGCGGCACCGGCAGCACCAGCTGCGCCAGGGGCCGGCACGGCCTGGAAGGGGCTCGCGGGCAGGCCGAAGGTACTGGTCCCCGGGCGATAGGGCACGGCGGATCCAGCGGCTTCGGCTGCGGCTTCTGCAGCGGCGGCGGTACCCGGCGCGGCCGCCTGCCCGGCTGCTGCTGCCNGGCCGCAGCCGCAGCGTTGGCGGCGGCATTCGGAGCGGCGGCCGAACCGGCGGGCGCGGCGGCGGCGTTGGGAGCAGCGGGGTTGGGCGGCAGAGCATTAGGTGGCAGCGCGTTGGCGGCGGCCCCTGGGGCAGAAGCTCCCGGTACAACGGCTCCCGGGGGCTGAGCGCCCACGGGATTGGCGGCGCCCGGTGCCGGCGGGCGTCCGCCGGTGGTCGACCCCGCACCGGTGCCGGTGCCCGGGGCGGCGCCCGGTAGTGCCGAGTCGGGTCCGGCCCCCGGCTGGGCGGGGGCCGGACCCTGGCCCTCGTAGTCGCCCGCGGCCTCGGCGGCGACCGGCCGGGGCGGCGGCGGGCGGCCGTCCTGACCGACCGCGCCGTCGGCCGCCAGGCCCTCGGCGCGCGCCACGCCGGTGTGCCGACCGGGTACGGCCGCGCCGGAGGCCGTGCAGTCCAAGGGCCGCCCGGGTTCCAGCAGCCCGGCGGCGGACTGTCCGGTGCAGCTGACCGGTCCCACCCCGGGAAGGTGCTCCGCCACACTGACCGCACTGATCGGCGAATCCCCGACCGCGTCCACCCGGTAGCGCAACCGGACGTCCCCGCCGGCCGCCATCGGCAGCGCGCGCCGTCCGGGCCTCCGGACGGTGGGGAGGGCGGCGTCATCTGCGGCGGTCCGGTCCCCGGCCCGGGCCGCATCCAGGTCGGCACTACGCTCCGCGCTCCGGTCGGCGCGGGCCAGTACGCCGGAGCCGGTCGGGGCGCCGACCCTGGTCAGGGTCATGCCGGCGACCAGTCCGCGGTAGCCGGCCTGCGCGGTCGCCACGGCCGAGGGCATCCCCTTGGGGGCGCCGGCCTCGACCCGGACCTCGGTCCGCTGCGGGCCACCTCGGGCCGGGAGGGTCGCCGAGCACTCGACCACGCCCAACGGCGGTAGCACGAGCGGCTGTTCGCCCCCGCAGACCATCGGCGCCCCGGAGACCTGGGCGTCCTTCAGGGTCGTGACGGTCAGCCGGTACTCGGCCTGGTTCGTCAACCGGTAGACGCGGAGCAGCGGTTCGTCGGCGCGGACCCGGACCTCGGTGCCGGTCGCACCGTTGGTGCGGACCTCCAGCCGCACCGCGCCGCGGGCCTCGCCGCCGGCGGGGTGCACCGTCGAAGTCCGTGGCACACCCGCCGCCGCGACCGGGACCGGGATCAGGAGAAGGAGGGTGAGCGGCACGAGAAGCGAGGCGGCACAACGGAGCGAACGATAGAGGTGACGGCGCGGGGGACGACTCGGCAGCGAAGCTGGCCCAACGATCACCCGGTCATTCTTCGTCGCCGCCCCACCGCGATCCGGGCAGCGCCGCGTTCCGTCGGCGCGAATGACACACGTTCGGCCTATATCCGACCGGGGCGGCGACCACTCACGACCGCACTCGCAGCCGCAGCCGCAGCTGCAGCCACGGTCGCGGCCCAGCAGCAGCACCCCCGAATATCAGGGGATCACGATCACCGGGCGATTGGCGCGGCGGGCGAGACGGCCGGAGACCGAGCCGAAGATCTTGCCGAGCAGACCATGGGTGGTGCCGACCACGATCGCGTCAGCGGCGAACTCTCGGCCGACCTCCTCGATCTCGTGGCAGATGTCGCCACCCCGCTCGACCAGGATCCAGGGCACTCCGGAGAGGAAGTCCGCACAGGCGAGTTCCAGGCCGAGCACCTCCGTCCGGTGGTCGGGGAGGTCCACGAAGACCGGCGGTTCGCAGCCGGCCCACACGGTGGCGGGCAGCCGGTTGGCGACGTGCACGATCACCAGCCCGCACTGGGAGCGGCGGGCCATGCCCACCGCGTAGGCGAGGGCGCGCTCGCTGGACAGCGAGCCGTCGAAGCCCACCACCACACCGTGCTGGAAAGCCGGGTCGCAGGACTTGGCGGGTGCTTCCCGGACGGCCGCCTCGCCGACCGCACCGGGCAGGCCGGCGGTGTCCGGGCGGTCGGCACCCGGTCCCGGCCGGCCGGTCACCGGGGGCTCCTGGGGGCCGGACCGCCGAGCGTCCCGCCGCTGGCGGGAGGCAGAACCGGAGCGGCTGCGGCGCGCGAGGTTGCGAAGGGGGCGGACGAAACCACCGCTCCGGGCGTCCGCGCCCGGTTCCCCCGGTCGGGAGTGCTCAGAACCAGCCATGGCACAAGGCTCTTCGAAGGAGATGGGCCGACAGGAGAGGACAACGCTGCCCGAGCGGCAGGCCCGCCCACGGGAAGACGTCGGTCTGCACCGAGCACCACCGTTTGTGACCTGTTCCTTTCAGAGTACGTCGGGCGGGGCATACCGCCCAGCCACGCGGCCTCGGGGCGACACTCTTCCCGCGAACGAGGGATGCGCGTGCCGACGGCCGTGCGCCCCTTGCCCGAGCGCGAGAACGCCCCTCCGGCGAAGGAGGTTCCCTGGAGCTTGACTGAGCGGACCGGGTGGCGCAACAGGACTCCGGGACACCGTGACCGGACTGTCATGGATCGATGACGATCCGTTGCGGGCCGGTCACCGGGCGGTGAGGCGACCCGGGCCACCACTGGCCCTCGGGACCGTGCGGAGGACTGCGCGGTGGACCGTGCGGAGGACCGTGCGAAGCCGAACGGTCCCGACACCCCGTTTCGGCCAATACGTACGGGTTCGCGACGGCGCCCGGCATTTGCCAGATGCATAGGCACGGCCGCTGGCACCATGCTCGACATGCCCCTGCTCCTGCTCGACCTCGACAACACGCTGCTCCCCAGGGACGCCGCATTCCGGGCCTGGGCTCAGGATTTCCTGCTCGAACGGGCCCTGCCGCCCGCCGACGTCGAGTGGCTCGCCACCATCGACGGCGGCGGCTACGTGCCGCGCAGCACCGTACTGTCCGCCGCCCGCCGCCGCTACGGCTTGGACGAGTCGCTCGACCGGCTGCTCGCGCACTACCGGCGCGGCATCAACGCCCACATCCACTGCCCGGCGCGCAACCTCGACGCGTTGCGGGCCGCGCGCGCCGCCGGGTGGACGCTGGGCATCGTCAGCAACGGCAGCACCGGGGCCCAGCTGGAGAAGATCCGGCGGACCGGCCTCGGGCCGATGGTCGACGGCTGGGTGATCTCCGAGGAGGCCGACTGCCTCAAGCCGGACCCGTTGATCTTCGAGATCGCGGCGCAGCGGTGCGGCGTCGCACCGACCGGGGACTGGGCCACGCACACCTGGATGGTCGGGGACCACGCCCCCGCCGACATCGCCGGTGCCGAGCTGGCCGGGCTGCGGAGCGTCTGGCTGCACCACGGCCGCCCCTGGGCCGAGCCCGGCTACCGGCCCACCCTCAAGGCGGCCGGTCTGCCGGAGGCCGTCGGGCAGGTGCTGGCCGCCCGTGGCGCCCCGTCGCCCCGGCCGGGGGTGCGGGCCGGGGCAGCAGGGAAACGGCGCGGGTCGATCGCGGGCCAGCCGATCGCTGGCCGGCCGGTCGCGAGCCGGCCGGTCGCGAGCGGGGCGCGCGGCGGAGCGGCGGTGGAGCCGGGTCCGACGGCGCAGAGCGGCGCGCACCACGGCGTGCAGTTCTTGCTGTCCGCCCCGGACGGCGGGCATGCGCCTTCTGTCGCGCACGCCGACGGCGATGCCTCGGCCGCCGCGGCGGCCGGATCCGCTGTCCGAAACCGGTCCGACGGGTTTGCCCGGCGGCCCGACGGCCGCCTCGCAACGACGCCGCCGCCGGTCCCGCTCCCCGTCCGACCGTCGCCGCCGGCTCCGGACGCCTCGGCACCGAGCCCGGCCCGCGCCGGGTAGCGCACCACGGGTCCCGGCGGCACCCGGGAGGCGACCGCGCCACCGACCGGCCCACCGAGCCACCGACCGGCCCGCCGACCGATCCGCCGACCCGGCCGGCCCGAGGGCGGGCGACCTCACCCTCCGTCAGCAGTTCGATCGGGAACGGGCCGCAGGTCCGGCGGGAGACCGGGGGTCGCACCGGTGCCGGCCGGACCGGTCACGGCCCGCCGACCGGGCCGGGATCCGGCCGAGGCCCCGCCGCCGACCGCCCCACCGGTACCGGGATCGACACCGTCAGTTCCGGTTCCTGTACGGCCTGTTCGTGCACGGGCGGCGTGGCACGGGGTCGCCGCGCGCCGCAGGCCGGCCTGGGCGGGGACATCATGGCCGGTCCGACGCCTGCGCGGGGTCGCCACTGTTGGCCGGTTCGAGCCGGCGGCGATCTCCGCGGGAGCTCGGTGACGCGACGTCACCAGTTCCCGATTCCCGGCCCCGGCGCTGGCCGGATGAAGCCTGGGAGGCGCATGCTCCGGGGCTGTGCGCCCCTCATGTGCACCGCCTATTTTCGGTCAATCTCGCCCGGGTCCCCTGCCCTTGGGCAAATCCGCAGCCCAGGCGCACCGGCCGGGTGCGTCGAAGCCGGACGCCCCAGGACCCGTCCCGCGACAACCAGCCACCGTTGCACCGACCCTCTTCCCAGAAGGGTCGACGGGTGCCACGCTTCGTGATCGAATGCATCACGCCAAATTGCCATGTCGACATAGCGTCGGATGGTGAACTTGTCACAACGGCAACGGTCCACCCGATAGATTCGATCTTGGCCAGCAGTGCCGCACCACCACACCACACCACCGAGGGGGCTTGAGCGCCTTGAGCAGGGTGAGCAGGAGCGACGCGGGTCCTGACAGCGGCCAGCCCGTGGCCGGCATCGTGGGTCGTTCCGCGAGAGGCACCGGCTCCCAGGCCTCCACCGCCAACACCCGTCACTCCGGCAACGCCTCGTACCCCTCCTATTCCACTGCGGCCCCGACAGCCCCTGGCGCACCTTCCGCACCAGGCGCCACAGCCGGCCCGGGCGCACCGTCGGGCGCGGGTTCCCCGTCCTTCCCGGTCACCCCGGAGCACGGCGGACGCCCCGTCGGTCGATCCGGAGTCAGCCACGGGGGCGGGTACGGAGCGGGTCCGGACGGCCGGGCCGGGGCGTCGGTTACCGGCCATTCCGGAAGCCACCAGGGCGGCCACCAGAACGGGCCCCAGAACGGCGGCGGCCACCCCGGCAACGGATACGGCCACCCCGGCCCGGAGGGCGGCTACGCGACCTTCGCCGCGACCGGGGCGCCCGGCCAGGGCCTCGGCGCGGTCGCCCACGGCATGGTCGGCGCGGCGGCCTCCGCCGGGCCGCTCGGCCTCGGTGCGGCCGGACACGGCGGCACCGGCCACGGCCCCGGCGGCCACGGCGGTCCCGCGGCCGGTCTCAACGGCTCCTCGACGACCGCGACGGCCACCTCCCCGCGCAAGCTCTCCGGCCGTCGGCGCCGGGAGACCGTCGCCGTCCTGATCTTCGGCGGCGCGCCGATCTTCGAGAGCTCGATCCCGCTCTCGGTCTTCGGCGTCGACCGCCAGGACGCCGGGGTGCCCCGGTACCGGCTGCTGGTCTGCGCCGGCGAGGAGGGCCCGCTCGCCACCACCGGCGGCCTCACCCTCTCGGCCCCCTACGGGCTGGAGGCGCTCGCCCGGGCGGGCACGATCGTCGTCCCGGCCTGGCGCTCGATCTCCCAGCCGCCGCCGGTCGAGGCGATCACCGCGCTGCGCAAGGCGCACCACGAGGGCGCGCGGATCATCGGCCTGTGCACCGGCGCGTTCGTGCTGGCCGCCGCCGGCCTGCTGGACGGCCGCCCGGCGACCACGCACTGGATGTACGCGCCGACCCTGGCCAAGCGCTACCCGCGGGTGCACGTGGACCCGCGCGAACTGTTCGTCGACGACGGCGACGTGCTGACCTCGGCCGGCACCGCCGCCGGGATCGACCTCTGCCTGCACGTGGTGCGCAGCGACCACGGCGCCGAGGCGGCCAACGCGCTCGCCCGCCGCCTGGTGGTGCCGAGCCGGCGCAGCGGCGGAGGACAGGCCCAGTACATCGATCAGTCTTTACCTGAGGAGATCGGCAACGACCCGTTGGCCGAGGTCGTCACCTGGGCGCTGGAGAACCTCAACCAGCAGTTCGACGTCGAGGTGCTGGCGGCCCGCGCCTACATGAGCCGGCGGACCTTCGACCGGCGGTTCCGGACGCTGACCGGCAGCGCCCCGCTGCAGTGGCTGATCACCCAGCGGGTACTGCAGGCGCAGCGGCTGCTGGAGACCTCGGAACTGTCGGTGGACGATGTCGCGCGCCGTTGCGGCTTCCGCTCGCCGGTGGCGCTGCGCGGGCACTTCCGCCGTCAGCTCGGGGTCTCGCCGGCCGCGTACCGGACGAGCTACCGGGCCCGTCGGCCCGGCGCGTCCGCCCAGGTCCCCGCCGGTTCGGCG
>NZ_JZWY01000627.1:0-223 GCF_000966955.1 Streptomyces sp. NRRL S-495 | reverse complement strand
GGTCCCCGCCGGTTCGGCGGGCGGTGACCTCCGGTCCGCCGGTGCGATCGCCTCGGCGGCCGCCCTCGGCGGGACGGTGCCGGGCCAGCACGGCCCGCTCGGCGCGCACTCGGCGCTCGGCGGCCACGGCCTGCCGGGCGGGCACGGACCTGCCTCGGCCCCGGGCTTCCCGGGCGGGCCCGGTGCCGCCGCGCACCCCGGCCAGCACGGGCAGCCGTCCGGC
>NZ_JZWY01000622.1:0-3570 GCF_000966955.1 Streptomyces sp. NRRL S-495 | reverse complement strand
GGGGCGGCGACCACCAGCAGCCCCCGCAGCCGGGGCCCGCCGGTCCCGAGGGCCGGGCTGCCCCCGTCCTCCGTGTCCGGTGTCCGGCGGCTCAGCACGACATCGTCGAGGAGCAGCGGTACCGGTCGGTCCGGGTCGGTCATCAACTCCCAAGGGAGGGCGAGCAATTGCGCGGAGCCCGAGCGCAGCACGATCTCCAGCCCGTCGCGGCCGCGGCTGCGGGCCCGGAGGTAGGCGTCCCGCCCCGGCCCAGTGCCGAACAGCGCGGAGAACACCCGCGTGCCCCAGTCCGGGAGCTGCCGGGCGATCTGCGGACCCCGCTCGCCGTACGCGCCGAGCGGGGTCCGCAGGTAGTCCTCCAGGTACCAGCGCAGGCTCTCCATCGGTGCGTCGGCCAGGGGCCGGCGCAGCCATCCGGCGTCGACGGCGGGTGCCGGGGACGCCTCCCCGGACGGCTGTTCCGTCACCAGCATCCGGCCGTCGGCGTGGAGGTCCACCACCAGACGTTCGACCACAATCGCCCCCAGCGAGAGCGGAGCGGCCGGGCGGCCGTTCCGCTGCGGAGCACAGGGTAGCGGCGTCGTCGCTGTACCCGCGCGTCCGGGCGCAAAGAGCCGGTAACGATCAGTCAAAGAGCGCCGCGAGGCGGGGCCGGACGGTCAGCGGTCCTGCGGATCGGGGGCGCACGGGCGGATTTCCAGGCGCCAGGGGTCGGACGGTTTGCTGGTGTGCAACTGGAGCACTCCGGGCCTCGGCAACTGCAGGGTGCGCAGGGCCTCGCCGCTCTCCCAGGCGCCCAGGGTCGGGCTTCTCGGCAGTCCGGGGGGTACCGGGCACCCGCACTTCTCGAAGGTCTCGGGGATCCGTCCGCAGGCGCAGACGAACACGGCGGACCAGGAGGAGGACTTGACGTGTGCGACGCAGTCGACCGGTGTGTCCGGGCCGACGGCCAGGACGGTGGAGCCGTAGCCCTCCATGACGCCGGTCAACTCGTCGATCTCGTCGGGGCTGTACAGGCGGACGGACCACTCGCCGGAGCCGCTGGATTCCACGCAGAGGTGGGTGAAGTCGCGGGTCAGGAGGGTGCGCACGCCTTGCCGCTTGTCGAACGAGCCGAGGAAGATGAGCGAGGAGTGCGACTTGATGCGGTCGCGCGTCCTGGTCACGGGTTTGATGCTGAGGTAGCCCTTCGTCGCGACCTCGATCTGGGCCACGGCGGCGGTGCCCTCCGGCCACTCGATGGGGAACTCGTACTCGGTCTCCTCGTCGCTCTCGCACTGTCCGGAGAAGTGGAACCGCTCGCCCGGCTGCCGCCGGGGCACCGGGCCACGGTCGTCGCTGGGGCCGGTGGCGGGGCGCAGTCGGGGGAGGTCTGCCTCGGCGGCTGTGGCCGCAGGCGCGCTTGGGCGTACGGGCTTGGGTTCAGGCTTGGGTTCGGGCTCGGGGTCAGGCTTGGGTTCGGGCTTGGGCTTGGGCTTCGGTGCGGTGGCCGGGCGGTCCGGGCCGACCGTCGCGGCCGGCTTTGCCGGGGCGGGCTTCGCGACGCTCGGTGCGTCGGTGTCGTCGGTGCCGGTGCTGCCGGTTTTGAGGGCGGCGCTACTGAGGGCGGCGGTACTGAGCGCGGCGGTACTGAGGGCGGCCTCCGCCCTGGCCGCCGAACGCGCGGCCTGCCGGGCGGTCGACAGGGTCAGGCGCCACAGGGCCGCGGTCGTCACCAGGCAGCCCAGCGCGAATCCCACCAGTAGTCCCACAGCCACAGTCGTCGCCCCCCGGCTCCGGAGTCCCGCTCCCGTGACCGAGAGTACGCGTGCCGACGGGCCTCAACCATGGTCCGGTCGAGGGGAATCGGAGCGGGCCGCTCGTCGGCCTCCGGCACCGGCGGTGCGGCCCCGGTGCCGCCCCGCGGTACCACGACGGGGCAGCCGCGATGCCTCATGAGGCAGACCGAACGTTCCGTTGGGGCGTTGCGACCCCCGGCAGACCCTCTTCGGGAATGCCCCGTTCACCTGGCAGCCACTGGCCGGATGTGGCGCTGACCAGCACTGTCGCGCTCGCGTCAACGGTGGCGGGGGTCACTGGCGGGGCGTCAAACCGCCCGAGCGGCCGCTCTTTCGAGTGATCTGCGTCACACTTGACCGTGAATTGCGGCTGGGATTCACTCGTTTTGGCGGGGGGCAGACGGAACCCGAAATTCTTCGGAGTTCGCTCCGGGGGCCGCTCGCCGGAATGTTGTTCGTCATCGTTTTCTGAGACATGGAGGTGCTGTCATGAAGCTCGTTCACTTCGTGAAGAAGGTCATGCCGGAGAAGAGCCTGAAGGCCTACGCCTGGTACGGCTGGATCTAATTCCGGCGGTCCGTTGCCGGACGCGTGCCCGGCGGGTCCCTGAGCGGACCCGCCGGGCACGGCCGGGCACGGCCCGCTCGTCGTGAGCGGGCCGTTCGCCGAGGGCGGGCCCCTGTCACCACAGCCGTTCACCCTTGGAGCCACGGATGGCCATGTCCAGCACCGGGCGGAGCGCCCGCGTCACCGTCTTCGCACCGCGGATCGACGAACTCCTCAACAAGTACCGAGGTCAGGACCTCTTCCGTCTGGAGGCGGACACCGTCGGCGTGTCCGGCGTCGACCTCATGGACGGGCTGCTGCGCAGCAGGCCGGCCAATGCCGAGGAGCGACCGACCTTCAAGCCCGTGCGGGGGCGGCTCGTCACCAAGCCCGATGCGGCGGCGCTCATGCAGGCCGTGTCGGCCGACGTCCGGACGGCGTTGAAGAAGCCCCTGGGCGACCGGACGGATCTCACCGGGAAATGGCCGCACACGCCGCACATCTATTTGCGGGACCTGGTTTTCGGGGAGGAGAGTTTCCGCTTCCGGATCCTGGTCGACCGGCGCCTGGAACTCACCCCGAAATTGACCTGGATGGCCGTCACGGCCGGTACCGCGATGCTCGGGAAGCCGGGTACCGAAATTCCGTTGTCGAATCTGGCGGCCCGGGTGCTCGACGCCGAGACCTATGACGACCGTCGCTACGCGATGTACCTCTACCGGCGGGTGGCCGGGCCGATCTGCTTCACCGTGGCCGCGCTCGTGACCAATGCGGTCTGGCTCGGCGCGCCCTTCGACGACGAGGTGTCGAACCGGGACATCCTGCTGGAGGCGCTGCGGCTGCTGCCGCCCTCCTGGAACATCCTGCGGGTCGCCTCCCCGGAGTTCGGCGCCGTGGACGGGCGGATCGGGCCCAAGGACGACCTGCTCCTGCTTCCGCTGCTGAGCCACCGCGACCCCCGGCTGTGGGACGACCCGGAGACCTTCCGGCCGGAGCGCTGGAAGGGCGTCGACCCCGACAACCAGCCCGGCTACCTGCCGTTCGGGCATGCCAGTGAACGCTGCTGGGGGCGCCACATGGTGCTGCCGCTGGCCGAGCGGATCCTCGACATCGTCCGCCGGGACGGACTGGTGCCCAGCCCCGACCAGCAGGTCGGCAAGGTCGAGCTGGACGGTCTGCTGGAGGTCGCCGGCGTCCGGATGGTCCGCCGCTGACCCGACCGCCGCTGACCCGCCTTCCGCTGACC
>NZ_JZWY01000621.1:0-387 GCF_000966955.1 Streptomyces sp. NRRL S-495 | reverse complement strand
CCGCTGACCCGACCGCCGGCGGGTCGGCGGCGAAGGCGGACGGCGGCCGGGCGACCGGCGGGGGCATCGCAGCGTACGTCCGCCGCCGCCCGGCCGCGCTCGAACGCGAGTGCGGCGGGCCGGTCCGTCCGTCCGCCGCTCGTCCATCGGTACGGTCGCGTCCCGAGGACGGCCGCGCTCGCGGCCCCGGCCCCTACGCTGCGTCGTCATGCGCCTGACATCGTGGAAGCGCGCCGTGCGCGCAGTGCTGCCCCTTCTCCTCGCCGGCCCGCTGCTCGCGGCCGTACCGGCCCATGCCGCCCCCGCCCACACCCCGGCCCACCGCGCCGCCGCCCGGGCGGCCGACCTGCCGCTCCCGGTGACGACGGTGAGCGACCGGGCCACGAC
>NZ_JZWY01000620.1:0-9416 GCF_000966955.1 Streptomyces sp. NRRL S-495 | reverse complement strand
GTGAGCGACCGGGCCACGACGCCGCCCGGCGGCTCGTTCACCGTGACGGTGACCCTCACCAACCCCCATGACACCCCGATCCGCTTCGTCTACCAGACCGTCCAGCAGACCTACGACACGTCGACCGACGTCGCGTACGCGGGGCTGAAGTACACGGCGACCGCGTGCAACGGGGTGCCGAACCCCACGGTCTGCGGCAACCCGCAGTCCGGTGCCTTCGGTGCCCTGTTCGCGCTGCCCCTCGCCCCGGGCGCCAGCACCAGTTACACCCTCACCTACACCGTCGACCCGGACTCGGCCTGCGGCAGTGGGCTGAACGTCGACTTCTACTCCTACGTGTACTACGAGTACCAGGGCGGGGCGGCGTTCAACGACGGCCTCACGGGCGTGCGCGGCACCGACGTGCCCTGCTCCTGAGCCCGGTCGGGCACCCGTCAGCCGGGCACCGGCGCGTGCCGGGTGAGCCCGGCCCGGACGGCGACGTCCAGCGCCGGCTCGAAGCGCAGCACCTCGCGGTCGTCGTCCCCGACCCCGGCGGCCGCGAGCAGTTCCGCCACCGCGCCGGCGTCGACGGTGCGCTCCTCGGCGCGGCGCAGGAAGCGCGTCACGGCGGCGGCGAAGGCCGGTTCGTCCTCGCGCAGCACCCACGCCAGCTCCGCCGCCTCGCTGAGGAACAGCTGCTCCGATCCGAGCCACGGCGCGGCGGCGGCCAGACCGTCCTCGGCCAGGGCGTCCGGGTAGGGGATCCGGTGCCAGGCCCCGTCCTGCCACCAGTAGAGGAAGCCGAACAGGTTCCCCTGGGCGTCCTCGCGCAGCTGCTCCCAGGGCAGCCACTCCGGGCCGCCGGCCAGGAAGTCGATCTGCCGGCCGTCGACATGGGTGTGGCTGCCGTCGGAGTCCTGGCCGCAGAACACCGCGTGGCCGTCGTCGACCAGGGTGAGGCGCCACCAGAAGGAGCCGCCGCCCTTCTCGCTCCACACGCCCTGCTCGTCCAGCCAGTGCTCGCGGTTCCCCTGGGCGGCGTCCAGCAGGGCGAGCAGTACGGCGCGCGCCCACACCTGCCCGGCGTCGTCGAGGTCCTCGGGCCGGCTCGGCCTGTGCATGATCGTCGTCCCCTCCGTCGGATGGCGGACAGCCTGCCACAGACCTGTGACAGTCCGGGCGAAACCCCCGAGTCACCTCGGTGGGACCCCGGCGGTACCCCGGCGGGATCCTTGCGACACCCCGGGCCGACACCCCGGTGGGACCCCCGCCTGCGGAGGGCGGACCCGCGACGAGGACAATGGCGCGGTGAACGACACGATCGACCCGCCCCGCGCGCACGGCCCGCAGCAGCCGCAGGACCCGGGCGCGGACTACCAGGACCTGGTCCGGGACGCCATGGCGGCGGCCGTGCGCTCGCCGCTGCGCGGCCGGGTCGCCGACTACATCCCGGCGCTGGCCGAGGCCGACCCGGCGGCCTTCGGGATGGCGATCGCGACCGTGGACGGCCGGGTGTTCGGCGCGGGGGACTGGCAGCAGCCTTTCTCCGTCCAGTCGGTGTCCAAGCTCTTCACCCTCGCGCTCGCGCTGGCCGAGGGCGGCGACGGCCTGTGGAGCGGCGTGGGCCGCGAACCCTCCGGCAACCCGTTCAACTCGCTGGTCCAGCTGGAGACCGAGCACGGCATCCCCCGCAACCCCTTCATCAACGCGGGCGCCCTCGTGGTCACCGACCGCCTGCTGGAGCTCACCGGTGACGCGGTCGGCACCGTCCTGGACTTCCTGCGCGCGGAGTCCGGCGACCCGGCCGTCGCGGTGAACCGCGCGGTCGCCGCCTCCGAGGCCGAGCACGGCCACCGCAATGCCGCCATGGCGCACTTCATGGCCGGCTACGGCAATCTGCGCAATCCGGTCGAGGACGTTCTCACGCACTACTACGCGCACTGCGCGATCGAAACGAGCTGCCGGGACCTGGCCCTGGCCGGCCTCTTCCTCGCCCGCCACGGCGTGCGCGCCGACGGGTCGCGGCTGCTGTCGCGCAGCGAGGCCAAGCGGATCAATGCCGTGCTGCTCACCTGCGGTACCTACGACGCGGCCGGCGAGTTCGCCTACCGGGTGGGCCTGCCCGGCAAGAGCGGGGTCGGCGGCGGCGTCCTGGCGGTGCTGCCGGGCCGGGGCACGGTCTGCACCTGGAGCCCCGGACTGGACGCGGCCGGGAACTCGGTGCTCGGCGTGGCCGCCCTGGACGCCCTGACGACGGCGACCGGCTGGTCCGTCTTCTGATGAGCGCCCAGCCCGCGCCGTCCACGCCGTCCACGCTGCCCGCGCCGTCCAACCGGTCCAACGAGCCCGCGCCGTCCGCCCGGTCCGCCGAGCCCGCGCCGTCGGCCTTACCCGCGGCGGCGTCCGTCCCCGCGCCCCGGGGTCCGCACGGGACGCCCGGCCGGCCCGCCGCCGCAGCGTGCGGTGACGGACCTGCAGCTGACGGTCACACATTTGTTATGTCCCCTTCACCGGTCCGACGACCGGCCCCGTCATGCTCTGCACCGGCGGAAGCCACCGCCGAAGGCGCGCCGGCCCGCAGGCGCACTGACAAGGGGACACCCATCGTGACCGTCCGCCGCACCCTCATCGGCACCCTCGCCGTCGGTCTGCTCGCCGCGGCCGCCGCGCTCGTGCCGATCGGCTCCGCCGCCGAGGCCGCCGAGCGCACCCCCGGCGAGCTCCCGTTCGGCTCCGCCACCACCGTCGGCCTGCACAACACCTACGACCCGGCCGCCTTCGGCTACCTCGCCCAGGGCCTCGACACCGGTACCGGCATGATCGAGCTGGACGCCTGGCCGAACATCGTCACCAAGGAGTGGAAGGTCAGCCACTCCAACCCGCTCGGCAACACCAACAACTGCGTCAGTGCCACCACGCCCTCCCAGCTCTACTCCGGCAGCGGCAACAAGAACCTGGACACCTGCCTCGACGACGTCCGGGTCTGGCTCGCCGCCCACCCCGCCGCTGGTCCGCTGGTGATCAAGCTGGAGCTCAAGCCGGGCTTCTCCGGGAACCGCGGCATGGGCCCGGCCCAGCTGGACGCGCTGATCGCCGCCCACCTCGGCTCCGCCGCGCTGCGCCCGGCAGACCTGCTCGCCAAGCCGGGCGGCGGCAGCTACCCGACCCTCGACGACGCCGCCCGCGCCGGCAACTGGCCGACCAGGGCGGCGCTCGCGGGTCGGGCGTTGGTGTACGTGATCCCCGGTACGGTCGAGCTGGACAACCCCTTCGACACCCTGCACACCGATGTCGAGTACGGCCGCTACCTGCGCGACCTGGCGGCGGCGGGCCGGATCGGAGAGGCCCGGATGTTCCCGACCGCGCTCGGCGCGGCAGCCGGCGACCCGCGCACCCGGTACAGCGAGACCTCGATCCGGCCGTGGTTCGTGGTCTTCGACGGTGACGCCTCCGCCTATGTGAACGGCATCGACACCTCCTGGTACGACACCAACCACTACCTGCTGACGATGACCGACGCCCACAACGTCGCCCCGGCGATCAGCGGCACCGACCCCACCGCCGACCAGGCCCGCGCCCGGGCCGAGCAGCTCGCCCGCGCCCACGCGAGCATCGTCTCCAGTGACTGGCGCAAGCTCCCCGCCGTGCAGTCGCTGGTCCTGCCGCGCGGCTGATCCGCGGTCACCGGGGCGGCGGACGCCAGAACGCGGGTGCCGCCGCTCCGAAGCCCGCGCGTTCACGCCGGTCAGGGGCCGGAACGGGCCGAAATCCGGTTGCCGCCCGGGTGTCCGCCGCCTAACGTCCACCGCATGCTGCCTTTGGTCGAAACCGACGAACAGTGGGATGCGGTCGTCCCGGACGAGGCGGTCATGCGCCCCGGTGTCGAGGACCTCTGCGCCCGCTTGGGGCTGCGCGGGTTCGCCCCGGAGCGCTTCCCCGAGGGCTCCCAGCCGGTCTACGCCCTCGGGGAGGAGCTGGTCCTCAAGCTCTATCCCAAGGCCGCCGCCGAGGACGGCCGCACCGAGGCCCGGGTGCTCGCCCACATCGGCGGCCGACTTCCGGTGCCGACACCGGAGCTGCACGACGCCGGCGAGTACGAGAACGGCTGGCGGTACGTCCTGATGTCCCGGCTGCGCGGTGCCGAACTCGCCCCGGCCTGGGCGGACCTGTCGCCCGCCGACCGGGAGCGGATCGCGGTCGAGGCGGGGGAGGCGCTGGCGGCCCTGCACACGCTCGACCCGGGGCCGCTGGCCGATGTGCTCGGCCCCGGCGACTGGGGCGCCTTCACCGACCGGCAGCGCGCCGGGGCCGTCGGGCGCCAGCGCGAGCGCGGCCTGCCGGACGCCTGGCTGGAGCGGATCCCCGGCTTCCTGGACGCCGCGGACCTGCCGCGCGAGCCCGAACGCGTGCTGCTGCACACCGAGTTCATGCGCCAGCACCTGCTGCTCGACCCGACCACCGGGCGGCTGTCCGGGCTGTTCGACTTCGAGCCCGCGATGATCGGCGACCGGGCGTACGACTTCGTCGGCGTCGGCGTCTTCGTCACCCGGGCCGAACCGGGGCTGATGGCACGGTTCGCGGCCGGGTACGGCCGGGCCGTCGACCCGCGCGCGGCCCTGGCCTGGACGTTGCTGCACGTGTACAGCAACCTGCCCCGCTACCTGCGGGAGGTGCCGCCGCCCCCGGGGGTGGACACCCTGGAGTCGCTCGCCGAGCACTGGTTCGGGCTCGGCTGACGGGAGCGGCGGCAGACCGGGCTCAGGCCCGCCCGGGGCGGCCTGAGCCCGGGCTTCGGCTACGGCTTCCCGTTCCAGTCCTCGGCCAGCAGTCCGAGCACGACCTCGTCCAGGAACTCCCCGCTCACCCAGGCCGAGCGGCGCAGCGTGCCCTCGAGCACGAAGCCCGCGCGGGTGGCGGCGGCGACCATCGGCCGGTTGTCGGCCAGTGTCTCGACCTGGAGGCGGTGCAGGCCGCGCACCGTGAAGCCGTAGTGGCACAGCAGCCGCACTGCCTCGCCCGCCAGTCCGCGTCCGCGGAAGCCGGGCCGCAGGGCGAGGCCGAGGTGGGCGAGCCGGTTGTGGGTGTCGATGCCCCACAGCAGGGCCTCACCGGCCAGTTCGCCGGAGGACAGCTCGACCACGGAGAAGCAGGCCGCGTCCTCCCCGGCCGGTGCCACGGTGTACGGGGACTCGGCGGCGCCGGGGGAGATCGGCCGCCACGGCCGGGAGTCGGCCCGGGAACGGGTGAGTACGTCGTCGTAGAGCTCGCTCTGGAGTACCGCGACGTCGCTGTCGTGGCGGGCGCGAAGGCCGATTCGGTCGTTCTGTAGCATGTCACATTGCTAACAGTCGGAGCCTGCCCCGGCAACAGGTTTTCGCCCGGTGGCGGCCCGGGCGGGGAATGCCTCCGCCGCGGACGGCTGTTGCCAGGCACGTGACCGCCTCGCCCGCCCTGCGCCTCTCCGTACTCGACCGTTCCCGGACCCGCCGGGGGGAGGAGCCCGCACAGGCGCTGCGCGACACCGTGGCCTTCGCGGTGGAGGCCGAGCGGCTCGGCTACCACCGGTTCTGGGTCTCCGAGCACCACGGCGTGCCGGGCGTGGCCGGGTCGGCGCCGACGGTGCTGGCGGCGGCGGTGGCCGCGGCGACCTCGCGGATCAGGGTCGGCACCGGCGGGGTGATGCTCCCCAACCACCGGCCCCTGGTCGTGGCCGAGCAGTTCGGTGTGCTCGCGGCGCTCTTCCCCGGCCGGATCGACATGGGCCTCGGCCGGTCGGTGGGCTTCACCGACGGCGTCCGCCGCGCGCTGGGCCGGGAGAAGGACGCCGCCGACGGGTTCCCGGAGCAACTCGCCGAACTCCTCTCCTGGTTCGACCCCGACGCGCGCGGCCCCGGAGGAGTGCGCGCCCGCCCCGCCGAGGGCCTGGACGTCCCCGCGTACGTGCTGGCCCGCGGCCGTGCGGGGCGAGGAGGCGATGCGGGCCGCGATCGACCGCTACCGGCAGCGCTTCCGGCCCTCCGCCCGCGCCGAGCGGCCCTATGTGGTGGTGTCGGGGACGGTCGCGGTGGCCGGGACCGAGGACCGGGCCCGGGCGCTGCTCGTCCCGGAGGCCTGGTCGAGCGCCCACAGCCGGACCCACGGCGAGTTCTCGCCGCTCGAACCCGTCGAGGAGATCCTCGCCCGGTCGATGGGCGCGCGTGAGCGCACCGCCTTCGAGCAGGCACTCACCGGCCACATCGCCGGCACCCCCGACCAGGCCCTCGACGCACTGACGGGCCTGCTGGAGCGCACCGGCGCGGACGAGTTCATGGTCACCACCAGCACCTACGACCGGGCGGAGCTGCTCACCTCCTACCGCCTGCTGGCCGAGGCGGCCGGGCTGGCGGGGGCGGCCGGGTAGCCGGGGTCGGCGGGGTCGGCGAGGTCGGTGGCGCCGGTGAACGGGCCGTTCAGGGACGCGAGTTCGTCGGCGTCGAGGACGAGCCCGGCCGCCGCCGCGCTGTCGCGGATGCTGGCGGGGCGGCGGGCACCGGGGATCGGGACGACGGTGGGGGAGAGGGCGAGCAGCCACGCCAGGCCGACCTGTTGCGGCGAGACCCCGCGCGCCTCGGCGACGCCGTGGAAGGCGCTGCGCGCCGGGACGCCGTCCGCCGGGACGCCGTCCGCCGGATCGTCCAGCACGCTCCGGGCGAGGCCGCCCAACGGGCTCCACGGCAGGAACGCCAGGCCCAGCCGTTCGGCGAGCCGCAGCTGCGGCAGGGCGCCGCGCTCGGCCGGGGAGAACCGGTTCTGCACCGAGACCAGCCCCGGGCCGAGGATCTCCCGCGCCGTCAGGATCTGCCGCTCGTCGACGTTGGAGATGCCCGCCGCGCGGATCTTCCCCGCGTCCAGGAGTTCGCGCAGGGCTCCCACCGACTCCGCCCAGGGCACCTGGGGGTCGGGCTTGTGCAACTGGTAGAGGTCGATCGCGGCCACGCCGAGACGGCGCAGCGAGTCCTCGCAGGCCCGCCGGAGGTGCTCGGGCCGGCCGTCGACCGTCCACGAGCCGTCCCCCGGGCGGCCGCGCCCGCCCTTGGTGGCGACCAGCACGTTCGCGCGGTCGGCGGGGGAGCGGGTGGCCAGCGCGCGGGCGATCAGAAGCTCGTTGTGGCCGGCCTCGCCGGCGTGCCAGTGGTAGGAGTCCGCGGTGTCGAGCAGGGTGACGCCCGCGTCGATCGCGGCGTGCAGGGTGGTGAGGGCGGCCTCGGGGTCGGGGCGTCCCTCCACCGAGAGCGGCATCGCACCGAGCCCGATCGCGCCGATGCTCCGCTCGCCGAGGGTGCGCTGTCGCACGGTCACACGTCCTTTCCGGTGGTGGTGGGTTCGGTGGGTCCGGTGGCTTCGAGGGCGGCGGCCTCGACGGCGGCGGCCTCGGTCACGGCGGCCGGCAGCCAGGAGTCGAGCGGCGAGAAGGAGAGACCGAGCGATCCGGCCCGCCGGGTGTCCATCGGGTACCAGCGGTCGAAGGAGAACGGCGCGTGGTCCGCGCCCTCGGCGGCCCGGTAGCGGGCGGTCGTGCCGAGCTGCCCGGCGATCAGCTCGGACAGCCCGACCGCGTCCAGCGGCTCCGCCGAGGCGGCGTTGACCGCGCCGACCGAGGACGAGGCGGCGACCGCGACCAGTGCGGCGGCGATCTCCTCGTGCCGGACGAACGAGGTCGGCTGCGGGTGCTCGTGCACCGCGACCGGCCGCCCCGCGGCGACGGCCCCGGTGAAGTGCGCGAGCCGGCCGGTGAAGTCCAGTGCCCCGCCGCCCAGGACGTGGGCGCTGCGCACGCTCGCCCAGCCGAACGGCGGCCGCCCGGCGGCGAGTACGGCCTCGGCCTGGCGCTTGCCCTCCGCGTAGGCGGCGGCTTCGCCGAAGTGCCGGACGAGCGCCGCCGGGTCGTGCCACGGCAGGTCGAGGTCCACCGGCCAGTGCGCCGGGTCGACGGCCTCCTCGGCGACCGGCACCCCGGGCGTGGTGCGGACCAGCGGCGAGGTCGCGGGGTCGTAGACCTCCATGGTCGAGGTCATCACATAGCGCGGGGTCCGGTCGGCGAAGACCCGGCGGGCCACCACCGCCTGGGCGGGCGTGTACAGCACCTGGTCGATCACCGCGTCGAAGGTGCGGTCGCCGAGGGCGGTGGCCAGCGCGTCCTCGTCGTCCCGGTCGGCCCGGACGTGGTCGATGCCGGGCGGCGGCGTGGCGGAGCCCCGGTTGATCAGAGTGACCTCGGTACCGGCGTCGCGCAGCAGGGTGACCAGGTGGCGGCCGAAGTACCTGGTCCCGCCGATCACGGCGACCCGGCGCGGAGCGCGGTTCCGGGCGGTGGCGGCGGTGGTGCTCCCGGTGGCGGTGCTGTCGGCGGTGGTGCTGCTGCTGGTGGTGCTGCCGGTGGCTTCTCGTTCTGCGGGGTGGTTCATGGCCATCACTCTGCCGTCGTACGGTCATCAGCAGAACTGCCGATCTGCTGAACGCGTCATCAGTTGAACTGGTGACCGGGCCGGGTCGGATCGGACCGAGCCGTCCCGCCCCGCGGCCCTCAGAGCCAGCCGCGCCGTGCCGCCTGCACCCCGGCCTGGAAACGGGTGGTGGCACCGAGCCTGGCCAGCAGGGTGGAGACACGCCGCACCACGGTGCGCCGCCCCAGACCCAGCCGCCGCGCGATCGCGTCGTCCGTGGCGCCGCTGGCCATCAGGACGAGGATGCGGCGGTCCCGGTCGTCGAGCTGCAGCCCGGGGCCGGAGGTCGAGGCGGGGACGGCGAGCCGCCAGAGCGTCTCGAAGACCGAGGCCAGGCCGCCGAGCAGGCTGGACGGGCGGACGAGCAGCGAGACGACTCCCACCCGGTCGTCGGCGGGCAGGGTGACGATGGCGAGCTCGTCGTCGCCGAGGGCGAGCTTGAGCGGCGGCTCGTCGAGCGTCCGGGCCTGTTCCCCGGCCTCGATCATCCGCGCCATGTTGGGGCCGGCCACGGGATCGTCGAAGGCGCACCCGCCGTAGATCGAGCGGTAGACGACGCCGGAGGCCATCCGCTGACGTTGCAGCACCTCCTGGTCGAGGTAGTGCGCGGAGTCCCCGGAGTACGGCGGGACGTCGATGACCCGCACCTCGCGGCGGGCGGCGAGCTGCAGCCGCCGTCCGGCGGCAAGGACCTCGGCGCGGTCCTCGACCACCTCCAGGGCGGCGTAGCCGCCGGCACTGCGGCGGGCGAGCCGGTAGAGCCGGTCGAGTTCGGCCCCGGCCCGGCGTGCGTCGGCCCGCCGGGCCGCGTCGCGCTGGAGCGCGGCCTCGACCACCTGGCCCGGGGGCAGCGCCTCCCAGGTGAGCCGCCGGTGGTCGCAGGCCATCACGACGCCCTCCTCGGCGAGTTCGCCCAGCAGGGCGAGCAGGGCGTCCTCGCCGATCCCGGCC
>NZ_JZWY01000619.1:0-1856 GCF_000966955.1 Streptomyces sp. NRRL S-495 | reverse complement strand
TCCTCGCCGATCCCGGCCTCCGCCACGAGGTCGGCGAGGCGCGCCTGCGGCCGGTCGACCAGCCAGTGGTAGAGCCGGCCTCGCTCGGAGTCGGGATCGAGCACGTCGTCGAGCACGGCACCTCCGTTTTCGCCATGTCCATGGCGATATGACATGTCGTCGAAGCCTACCCACGCCGGTGGCGCACATGCGCCGCTGGCCCAACCGGGCCGCCGGGCGCTCTGGCGCGCGGCGGGGTCGGATCGCGAGAGTTGCTCGGTGTCCGCACAGTTCGCCGGGCGTCCCCTCCGGACGGCCGGCGCACGGCCGCGCCCTCACGCCCTCATGCCCAAGGACGACCCATGACCGCTGCTCCGCCCACCGCCCGGCCCGCACCCGCGAGGACGGCGGTCGCCGCCCTGGTCGGCGCCCTCCTGCTGCTCCTCCTGCCCGGGGTGTCGTCCGCACGGGCCGGGGCGCCCGCCCCGCCGCCGATGACGGACGGCTTCGGACTGACCCGGGTCGGCGCCGTGACCGGCAGCGCCACCAACTTCGTCCTCACCGTGACCACCCCGCAGGTCGCCGGCGAGCACACGATCCGGATCCTGCTGCCGGACGACTATGCGGACCGCCCCGACAAGCGGTACCCGGTCCTCTACTTCCTGCACGGCGCCTCGGACAACCCCGCCAACCCGGGCCTCGCCTACCCCGCCCTGACTGCGGCGACCTCGATGATCACCGTCATCCCCGACGGCGGCCTGCGCGGCTGGTACACCGACTGGCTGGACGGCGGCACGGCGGCCGGCGCGCAGAACTGGCAGACCTTCCACCTCACCCAGGTGGTGCCCTTCATCGACGCGAACCTCCGCACCCTCACCGACCGGAAGCACCGCGCGGTCGGCGGCCTGTCGATGGGCGGCTTCGGCGCGCTGCACTACGCCCAGGCCCGCCCGGAGCTCTTCGGCCACGTCCTCACCATGTCCGGCGCCAACGACCTCTCGGCCGGCGAGATGGTCATCCGCGGCGCCGTCGTCGGGACCCTGACCAACGCCGGAACGGTGCTGTGCGCCCCGAGCGGCGGGCAGCCCTGTGGCTTCGACTTCGGACCCACGGTGTCCAGCGACGCGGTCTTCGGCACGCCGTACCCGGTCTTCGGCGCCGACTGGCGCTGGAACGCCGCCGACCCGACCGGCCACGCCGGACTGCTGGCCGACACCGGCATCGCCGTCTACACCGGCAACGGCAACGGCAACCCCGCCGGCATGGAGTTCTGGGCCGAGGGCACCGCGAAGCGCTTCACGGACCGCCTGACCGCCCTCGGCATACCGCACCGCTACGTGAACTACGGCAACGGCGCGGGCTGGGGTACCGCCTGCGACGGCGGCCACAGCTCGGGCTGCTGGGCCCAGGACCTCGTGGACTACGTGCCGCGCCTCGAAGCCGCCTTCGCCTCCTAGTCCGGGCGCGCCTGCCGCAACACCCGGGCGCACCTCGCCCCTCCGCACCGCACCACGGTTCCCCTCCCGACGAAAGGACCGACCCGTGCCGTCGACCTCCGCCCCGCCCGCGGCCCCGAGCCGCCGCTCCGCCCCCTGGCTGCGCCTGCTCGCGGCCGTCCTGGTGACCTGCTGCGCCGCGCTCGGCCTCACCGCCGCGCCGTTCACGGCGACGCGGGCCGACGCGGCCGTCACCGAAGCGTCCGCCACCGAAGCGTCCGGAGCCGCCATCGGACCGACCGCTGCCTGCGCGTCCCCGCAGCAGTGCCTGACCATCACCTCGCTCAGCAACGGCCGCCGACTCGACGTCCAGAACGGCTCGACCGGCGACGGCGCGTACATCGTCACCAACTCGGCGCCGGGCTACCACCAGTCCTGGCG
>NZ_JZWY01000618.1:0-2690 GCF_000966955.1 Streptomyces sp. NRRL S-495 | reverse complement strand
GGCTACCACCAGTCCTGGCGGCTGAACGTCGACGCCTCGGACTCCTCGTTCACGATCGTCAACAACACCACCGGCAAGTGCATCGACCTCGCCTGGCTCACCCCCGCCCTGCGCCAGCAGACCTGTGCCGGCCAGGCCAGCCAGAAGTGGTTCCTCCAGCCGGTCCCCGGCGCCGAGGACTCGTTCATGATCCGCCACCAGGGCGACAACACCTGTCTCGACCTGCTGCTCGGCGGCAACTACGACGACGCCTGGACCGACCAGTACACCTGCAACGGAACGGTGAACCAGCGCTGGTCCACCGGCTTCCCCGCGGCGGCCAGGAACCTCGCCGTCGACCACGCCGCCAAGCAGTGCCAGAAGGACATCTCCACCTGCTCCTGGGCGCTGAAGAGCGAGGCCCCGGCGGCCCCGCTGCCGAAGGTCTGCGTCTCCTCGGTCTGGTTCAACAACACCTCCGGCACCGTCCAGCAGGCCTTCTCGGTCACCAATATGAGCGGATGGTCCAACAGCATCGGCGCCGACATGGGGACGCAGATCTCCGGCGGCATCCCCGGCGGGGCGCTCACCACCGTGGTCAGCACCGCGCTGCACTACAGCAACGTCTGGCAGGGATCGACCACCGTCAACAACAGCGTCGCGGTGTCCGTCCCGCCCCAGCAGTACGGCTGGGTGACGCTCGCCGAGCTGGCCCGCAAGGTGACCGGCACCTGGACCTTCGACGCCCGCGGCATCCCCTGGACGGCCGAGGACACCCTCACCGTGCCGCTCACCTACGACCCGCAGGCGGGCGCGACGCTCTACATCGCCAACACCAGCCCGACCTTCACCAACTGCTCCTGACCTCCCGGTGACGGGGGCACGGGGGCACGGGGCACGGGGGGTCACCGGGGTACGGGGGGAGGGACCGGGCGGAGCCACCGCCCGGTCCCTCCCCCCGTTCGCCGTCCGGCCCGGGCCGGCAGGTCGGGCAGCTCACGGGCACCTCGGCGGCCGTCACGGCCGCACAGCACCCGTCCGGCCGGAATCATGAGAGCGGCTCCGTCCCGGTGCCAACAGGATCGATCACCGCACTCCCGCCCGATCGGCCACCGGAGCGACACACCGACGGAAGGGACGGCCAGGATGTGGCCCGTCCCGAGATGTGTCGTCGAACTACGTGCCGCACCTGCGGCAAGGCCGGTTGCGCGGGGTGCGGCATGCACGTCGACCAGGTGCTGCTTCGAGGTGCAGTCGCGCAGTCCGGTGACGCGCTGCCGGGCGAGCCGGCGTGCGAACTTGAACCACTGGTTGGCGCAGTCCCGCATGGCAGTCACGGCGTCTCGCGAGGGCCGCAAGCGCCACATCGCCACCGACAACCTGGTCCTGATCGTCACCGCCGCCGGAGCCCAGGACTCCGCCGGGAGGCGAACAGGTCCTGGACGCCCTCGCCGTCCGGTGGCCCACCGTGACCAAGGTGTGGGTGGACGCCGGCTGCAACAACGCCGTGGTCAAGCACGGCGCCGCCCTGTCCATCGACGTCGAGGCGGTCGCCCGCGACAAGGAGCAGAAGGGCTTCGTCGTCCAGCCGATCCGCTGGCGGGTCGAGCAGACCTTCGGGATCACCAGCCCCGACGAAGTCGGGCAATACCTCCGCCCGAAACCGCCTGCAGCTGCCTGAATCAGTATCGAACGCCCTCTTATGGCGTGTCAGCGAACAGGCCGCTCCTGGTAGGGGCTGTGCATGGTGAGGCGGCGGATCTCCAGGTCCTGTTCCAGGTAGTCCATCCGGCGCTCCCAGAAGTCGCGCAGGTGGGGCAGGGCGAGGTGGGCCTCCAGGTCGGCCTCGCTGCGCCAGGCCTCGTAGAAGACGAAGACGCCCGGGGCGTCGCGGTCCTCGTGGAAGTGGTACTCCAGGCAGCCGGGCTCCCGGCGGGTCGGTTCGACGAACGACAGCAGCAGTTGCCGCAGGTCGTCGACGCGCTCGGGCTTGGGGCGGGCGGTGCCGACGAGGGTGAACGGCCGGGCCATGGCGAGTCCCTTCCAAAGGTATGAGAAATTTCGTACCTAGGGCACGCTAGGCGACCCGGGAGGTACGATGCAAGTCGTACCTGGAAGGTGGTGGTGACGATGCCCGACGACGAGGGGCACCCGGACACGGCTGAGATCGAACTCGGCAAAGTCCTGTCCGCGCTCGCCGACCCGCTGCGGCGGCGCGTCGTCCGGGAGCTGGCCCTCGGCCCCGCCGACGGCGCGCGGACGTGCAGTTCCTTCGCGCTGCCCGTCGGCAAGGCAACCGTCACCTACCACTTCCGCACGCTGCGCGAGGCCGGGCTGATCCGCCAGGTCGACCGGGGCAACAGTCGGATGGCCAGCCTCCGGCGCACCGACCTGGAGCAGCGCTTCCCCGGCCTGCTGGCGATCCTGACGGCGGAGGAGCAACCGGAGACGTAGGAAGGACACCGGCCCGGCCCCCCTGGTGGGAGGGCCGGGCGGTGGGAGGGCCGGGCCGGTGTCGCGGGGGGGGTCACGGGGTCACAGAGGTCACGGAGCCGGGCTGAGCTTCTTCCAGGGCCGGCCGCCGTTGGACTCCGCCGTCCCGGGGGCGACGGTGGTGTACCACTGCGCATACCAGTAGAAGCCCTGGTACTTGACGAACGCGGCCGTCGAGGCGGCCGGGTCGCCGGTGAGCAGGTGGGTCTCCCGGGTGG
>NZ_JZWY01000617.1:0-385 GCF_000966955.1 Streptomyces sp. NRRL S-495 | reverse complement strand
TCTCCCGGGTGGTGGCGCCGCCGGAGACCTCGATGTCGCTGCCGCCGACGGAGCGCAGCTTGAACAGGCCGTTGTGCTTCGGTGCGCCGGGGGCGCCCTCACTGCCGTTGTCGGCGATCGGGACGAGCCGCCACTTCTGCTCGTTCCGCCCGTCGCACGGGAGGGAGGCGAGGTCCTGCCGGGCGGCGGTGGCGGTCAGGCACCGGCCGCCGCTGCCGATCGTGTAGAGCCCGCCGCCCGCCGGCTGGACGCGCCAGTACTGGTTGGGGTTCTGCTCCATCGCCTCCACCAGGTGCGCCCGGGACTGGTCGGCGAAGTTGTCGATCATCATGGGCTTCCCGGCCGGGCTGTCGCTGTACTCGAACTGCCAGCCCTTGTCGCCCTT
>NZ_JZWY01000616.1:0-262 GCF_000966955.1 Streptomyces sp. NRRL S-495 | reverse complement strand
CCCGGTGGAGCCGAACTCGCGGCCGCCGATCCTGAACGTCACATTGGACGGCCCGGTGACCGGAAGGTAGTACTTCAGGTCGATGTCCCGGGACTTGCCCGGCGCCAGGTCCTCGCAGTAGCCGAGGGTGAGGGTGAGCCGGTGGAAGTCCCCCTTGAGGCCGCCCGTGTTGGGGCCGGTGTGGCCGGGTGTGAGGCCCTTCATCTCCTTGTAGTCGTTGTCCTTGACGATCGGCGGCATCGAGGTGGGCAGGTCGAGGGAG
>NZ_JZWY01000615.1:0-15686 GCF_000966955.1 Streptomyces sp. NRRL S-495 | reverse complement strand
GTCCTTCCCGGTGGGGAATTCCACCAGTTCGGCCTTCACGTCGATCACCTCGGCCGGCTGGGCCCGCCCGCCCGCCTTGGTGCTGCCGGCGGCGCCGGCACCCTTGAAGGCGTTGTCGAGGCGGGTGGTCAGGTCGTAGCCCATGCCCCATTCGCCGCCCGGGCGCTGGGCGTAGTCACCGGCCAGTTCCCAGATCATCGCGCCGCCGATGCCCTTGTCGACGATGTACTTCGCCTTGGCGTCGAGCGACTTCTCGTTCTCGGTGGACAGGAACACCTTCTTGGCGTCGTTCCACAGCCAGGGCGCCTGCAGCGCGTCGGAGTACTTCGGCGCGTAGGTGCCGGTCAGCTGCCCGGACGGCAGGTTGGTGTCGACGCCGTAGGAGCGCAGGTAGCCGGGGGTGCGGCCGTCCTGGAGGTTCTTGGTGTGCCACAGCGGGTTGGACCCGGCACCGACCTCCCGCTCGTTCTCCAGGTCGTGCCAGATGTTGTCGATCCCGACCGCGCCCAACCCGCAGGACTGCGCGTTGGCGGGCCCACGGCCGCCGGTGCCCAGCGGGCACTGCGCCTGGTCCGGCATCGTGGCCGTGCCCCACAGCCCGTCGGTGCCGCCCTGGACGTCGCGCCAGCCGCGCGAGTAGTACGGGATGCCGAGGTTGATCCGGCCGGCCGGCAGGGCGCCGCGGTAGTAGTGGTAGGCCCAGTCGGTGTTGAAGTAGCCCTCCTTCTGGAAGTCCTTGGTGTTGGGCGCCTGGTCGTTGTAGATCCCGGCGTCGGCCAGCTCGTTGTCCCGCCCGTCGTCGTACAGCGGGGCCTGCGGGCCGACGAACTTGTTCCAGGAGCCGTGCAGGTCGTAGGTCATGACGTTGACGAAGTCCTGGTACTGGAGCGCCTGCCCGGCGTCCAGCCCGCGCACGAGGTAGCCGGAGGACGACCCGGCCGAGGTCAGCAGGTAGTAGCGGCCCTTGCCCGCGCCGGCCCGGTCCAGCTTCTCGCGCAGGGTCTTCATCAGCGCGTTGTAGGACTGCTGGAGGCCCTTGCGGCGCGGGTTGGAGACGTCCCAGTCCAGCGGGTTGCCGGTGTTGGGGAGCGCGGTCGGGTACTCGTAGTCGATGTCGACACCGTTGAACCCGTACTGGTCCAGGAAGGCGGTGACGGAGTCCGCGAAGGTGTCGATGCCGGCCTGGTTGACCGAGCCGTCGGCGTTGGTGGTCATCGCGTAGAAGTTGCGCGTGCCCGCCCAGCCGCCGACCGAGATCAGCGTCTTCACCGCCGGGTGCTGCTTCTTGTAGGCGTTCAGCAGGTTGAAGTGCCCCTTGTACGGCAGCGAGCCGTCCATGGCGTTCTTCTCGCCCGGCCAGGTCGTACCGGTCGCCGGGTTGGCCGGGTCGTTCGGGTCGCCGATGCTGATCCGGTTGTCCTTCACGTCGGCGAACGCGTAGTTGACGTGGGTGACCTTCGACCAGGGGATGTTCGACGCCAGGTACTTCGGGTCGCCCTTCTCGCCCGCGCGCCAGCCGGTGAAGTAGCCCACCACCCGCCGGGTGCGGTCGTTGCCGACCCACTCGCGGCCCGCGTTGTCGTACACGTCGCAGTAGCGCGCCGCCGTGCCCGCGGTGGGGGTCATGCCCTCGGGGCGGCAGTCGCCCGTCGTGGCCGGCTTGGTGCCGCGGGTGTCCGGGGCGGCGTCGAACGGGTCGCCCGCGTCTCCGCCGCCGGGCTGGCCCACCGGGCGGGCGGACAGCCGCCACTTCTGGGCGGGGCTGCCGGCGCAGTCCGAGATCTCCAGCTGCCGGGTGGTGTCGGAGCCGGGAACGGTCAGGCACTTGCCCGTGTTCGGGTTCTTCAGCTCCTGGCGCGCGGTGTGGATCCACTTCTGGGCGGGCGAGTCGTTGCACTCGTAGAGCTGCACGGGCGTGCCGTTGGCACTGCGCCCGCCGTCGACGTCCAGGCACTTGGACAGCGCCTGCAGCGAGCCGTCGGCCGCCACCGTCCACACCTGCCCGTCGGAGCCGGCGCAGTCCGCCAGCCGGACCGGGGTCCGGTCGTCCCGGCTGCCGCCGCGCGGCTCCACGCACTTGTCGCCCAGGCCGCGGATGGTGCCGGTCTCGGAACCGGTCCCGGCGTCCAGGAACATCCACCGCTGTGCCTTGTTGTCGGCGTCGCAGGCGGCCACGGCGAGCGCCTCGCCCTCGGCCCCGGCGGTCAGACAGCCGCCGTCGGTGCCACTCACCAGCTGGTACCAGCCGGCGCCGGCGCCCTTCGCCTGCCACACCTGATTGGTGTTGCCCTCCTCGGCCCCGACGAGATGGGTCGTGTGCGGTCCCGGGTTGTGGTCGACGACCATACCCGGGGCCGTCGCGGCCGCGAGGCGCCAGTTGCCGCCGCCGAGCGCGCGCGTCACCCAGCGCTGGGCCGGACCGCTGTCGGGCGCCGACGCCCGGACACTGGTCCCGGGCGAGGTGTCACCGCCGCTGAGGTCCACGGCCATGCCGGTGCCCGAACGCAGCTCCATCTGCTGGCCCTCGCGCGGGTTGGTGGCGGCGGTGTCCCCGTCGGCGGGGGTGAGGACGATGTCGTCGGGGTACTCGATGTACCAAGTCTGCATGTCCTTCATGCGGTCCTCGGAGCACCCGAAGACGCTGACCCACTTCCCGCCCGAGGTCTCCCGTCCCGGGTCCTGCGTCAGGCACTTGGCGGAGTCGCCGATGGTGAGCCTGACCTTGTCGCCGTCCCCGGTCGGGACGACGGTCCAGCCCGCTTCGGCGCCGGCCAGGTACGTCCAGATGCTGGCGCTGCCCCGGTCCAGGAAGCCGCCGTTGCGCTGCGACTGCAACGAGATCTTCGAGCCCACGTTGTGGAGCAGCCACCGCTGGCCGGGACGCCCGAGGTAGGGGCTGGTGAGGAGATAGCTGTCGGGGGCCTTCCCCTCGTCGTCCAGCACCTCGTTGGTGCGGGCGTTGCGCAGGAGAACGATGCCTTCACGCCGCGCGGAGGCATCGGGAGTGACGGCCATGCCGTCACCCGAACCGGCGCAGGTGAAGATGTACTCCTTGGAGCCCGACGCCGCCCTCCCGAACTCGGTCAGGCACCGCGACAGCGCCTGCTGGCCGAACGCGTTGGGGTGGATGGCCTCCTGGGCGTCGCCCTGCCGCATGGTCGCCCACTTCTCCCAGCCCGGGAGGTAGGGGACCCAGCGCACCCACTCGGCCTTGTCCGCCGGCAGTGGGGCGCCGTTGCTGTTCGCGTTCGTCGCCTGCTGCGCGGTGTCGGCGCACAGCTCGTGTCCGGCGAAGGCGTTCTGCACGTCCAGGAAGCGTGCCCCGGCCGTCCCGGCCGCCTGGCGCAGCATCCCGCTGATCCGGGGCACGACGGAGGTGTGGGCCCAGTCCGCGTCGGCCTTGAGGAACGGGCACCCGCCCGTCGCATAGCGGCTCCGGTCGACCGTCCCGCCCTCCGAGGTCTGGCCCTCGCCGTACCGCAGTGCGTCCTTGCCGGGAAGCACGTTCGGGTAGGACTGGAGCACCAGCTCGTAGTTCGACTGTCGGGCCCGGACCATCGTGGCTCGGACCGCGGTCAGCGCCTTGACGACCTCGGCCCGTACGGTGTTGAGCCTGCCCGCGAACTCCCCCTCCTTGGCCCGGGAGCAGGGCTGTTTCAGGGTGCTGTCGGCGACGAAGTAGGCCACCCCGCAGTTCGCGACGATGCCGCTGAAGTCCAGGTCGTTGCCGCCGATGGACACCACGACCATGCGGATGTCGTAGACGGCGGCGAGGTCGGCCAGTTGCTCGACCTGTGGCTTCTCCCCCTTGAACCCGTCGGAGAGGATGTTCTTGGTCGTCGCCCCGGAGCAGGCGAGGTTGAAGCGTCGCTCCGGCGGCACGTCCTCGAACTCCGCTCCCTTGATCGGCGCCACGTCCGAGCGGTCGCACCGGTTTCCGTTGAAGTCGTAGGACGTCGCGTCGTACACGCAGTCCTGCCCCGCCTGGCACCGCGACCGCCGGTCGGTCCCCCAGACGTCCCCTTCCGGTGCCGTCAGCGCGTTGCCCGCCCACCGGCCGCCCTCACCGGAGATGTAGCTGTCACCCAGGGAGACGACGGCTGCCGGTTTCGACGTGCAGGCGTCGCCGCCCTCGTCGGCCAAGGCGACGCGGGGGGCGGGCTGGGCGCCGGCGTAGGCGGTCCTGTCGCCCCACTTCGTCTGGGGATTGCAGCCCCCCAGGGCGGTCACGGCGAAGCCCACGGGGTAGTGGTCCGAGCCGTCGTTCGCGGAATTCCTGGTGACGGTCATGCGGGTGATCGGATGGTTGGTCACCATGAAGTCCAGTCCCATGCCGCCGTTCTGGGTCCCCACCGGAGTGCCCCAAGGTTCACCATTGTTCGCGGCGTAGTACTTGTTGAAGAACCTGAAGGTCTGCGCGTCGGTGTTGAAGTCGCCGAGAGCGCGCCACGGCTGGTCGCCGACCGCGGCCTCGATGGCGTTGACCAGTTCCCGGGAGTGCGGATTCGGACTGAAATTCGTGCGGATCGCCGCGGAATGGATGTCGAAATACCACACCCCGTTGACGCGGACCCCGAAGGCCGGCCGTGACCTGATCCACTTCAGGTTGTCCGCCTCCGGGAAGATGACCCTGATGTCGGTGTTCGGGTTCGCGAGCGGGGCCCGCAACCAGATGGCCATGGACTTCTGCGCGTTCTTCTGCGTGTCCGGGTCGATTTCCTGGTCGTCAGCAGGATCCGCGCCGCCCCACATCCTCTTGTCGAGGATGTCCAGATGGTACAGCCGCCCCTCCGGACCGCTGGCCCCCTTCTTGCCCCAGTCCTTGGCGCGGATCCGGTATTTCATGATCCCTTCGCCGCGGGCGTTCTGCAGTGGATTGTTGAAGTTGTTCTGGATCTCGTCCGCCGGCTCGAACGTGTCCGGCACCGTGTTGACCTCCTGGAGCGCCACCACATCGGCCGCCGCCATGAGGCTCCCCTGGATAAAGCTCCACTTGTTGCCGCCCTGGGCGTTGAACGTGATCGCACGTTCCCCGATCCCCCGCTCCGGGACGACCGCCGCGGCCTGGCCGGGCGGCAGGAGCAGCGCCTGCAACAGTCCCGCGATCAGGGCCAGTCCCAGCAACTGACCCAAGGTCCGATACCTACCTGGGCGGCGCTGCCGCCCGTTCCGCCTTCGCATGTCCGTGTGCTCCGTCTCTCCCTGGAATCCCCCGCGCCCGGATCGTAGGAGGCCCCGGTAGACAGCCTGTCAACGTCCGTTCCGTCAGCCGGTTGTGCATCGTTCGTCTCTCGGCGGACGTGCAGCGGCGCGGCTGCGCGACCGAGGCGATGACCGCCGTGGCGGGACGGCTCTTCGAGGACGGGGTGCGGCGGCTCGCCGCCGCTGAAGCGTCCGGGAATGGTCCCGCCTTGGCTGTGGTCAGCCTGCTGTCGAGCGTGGTCTCTTGTGAGGACCTGGACGTGGTGTGCAACGTCGATGTCGAGGTCCGGCTGACAGCGGACGGCTCTCGCTGGAGCGCGACCGTGTTCGCGCTTGCCGAGGTCGAACGCATCATGCAGAGATGGTCCCGAACCGGTGAGGCGCAGGGCGGCCGCTGCTTCTCGTGCTCCGACGGCCTCGTCGTCCGGGATCCCGGCATCGACAACATGACGCAGGTGCTGGCCGGCCTCCTCGACGACGGCGACTTCGCGCAGGTTCTCCGGCGGCTCGACGACGAATGACCGTCCGGCTCCCCCGGGCGACAGTCGTCCGCCCGAGTGCCGCGGTCTGCCGACCGGGGCACGGGGAGGAGGCCGGGAGCAGTCGGGGGAGCGGTCAGAGAGCGGTCGCCGCGGGCTCCTGGGACCCGGGTACGACCTTCCCGCCGCCGGCTATCGGCGGCCCGTCGACGTACCAGTTGTTCCAGTTCCCGTTCTGGCTGCGGTCCCGGGACCACATGTGGTTGTAGTCGCTGCCGCGCGAGGTGATGGTGAAGGCGCCGCCGAGGGTCTGGCGGGTGATCACGACCTTGCTCGTGAAGTAGCCGCCCAGGGAGGTCCAACTGCTCAGCTTGTGGGAGCTGCCGCTCGTCCAGCGCGTCCACACGGCGTTGTCGGTGCCGATCACGAAGATCTCGCTGTTTCCGTCCTGGAAGCCGAAGTAGGTCACGCCGTCACGGAAGTCACCGCCGCACAGGAAGCTGCCGCCGAACTGCTTGTCGCTGCAGCGCGCGGGGATGTTGATGTCACCCGCCGAGGCGGGAGCCGCGCTCAGACCGATTCCGGCGAGGGCGGCGAGGGCCGCGACGGCGGCCTTGATCTTGTTCATGTCTGCTCCTGGTCGCTCTGGGCGGGGCCTCGTCGACCGCCCGGTGGTGCCCGGGCGGCGACCCGCCGGGCGGCCGCCCGACGGACCCTCACCGGTAGCAACGGGAGCGGCGGTCGATCGAGTTCATCGTCGGCCCGTCCACCTGCCCCACACACGCACCCGTGCTGCAGCACGGGCCGTTTGCCCTGCTCCTCGTCGAAGTCTCTTCGTGCCCCTGCACGTTCGACCACGAGGAGTACCTGGTGTCCACGATCCACTGGACCGAGATGAACACCCCCGTTCCGCCCACTGGCATTCCGAGAGCGCGACACCGCCTCCCGGCCGGGTCATCGGTGCGGACGACCGTACGAAAGCCGCCCCACGTCCGCCGTAGAACAAGGGGTCTACGACCCGGGAAGCAGCATGCTCGGCGGCTGCCTGCTCCAGCGCCCCGCCGGTCGGTCGAGGTACGGCCGTTTGTTCGCAGGGGAGTTCGGCGCGGTCCGGGTATTGTCAGGAAACTTTACTTACCACTAGGCTCCCCGTCGGCGGCTTGGCGCGGCGCCCGCACCGTCGGGGCGTGACGTGCTCAGCGAGAGCTCTGACCCGGCCGCCGCGGTGGTGCGGGCCACCGCTCGGCCGGCGGGCTCGCGTGCGCGCCGGCCGGAGTCCAGCTCTCGCCGTCGTTCGAGGTCAGGGAGTCCAGGGATGCGTCCCGAAGTCTCAGTGAGGCCTGTACACATCGGAGTGTTCGCCGCCGTGCTCGTGCTGGTGGGCGGACTGTTGCTCGGCTGGTCCGGGCGGGCGGGAGCGGCGGCCGATCCGCTGCTCTCGCGGGGCAAGGCCGCCACGGCCTCGTCCACGGAGGGCTCGTCGTACGCGGCGGGCAAGGCGTTCGACGGGAACACCGGTACGCGGTGGGCGAGCACGGAGGGGAAGGACCCGCAGTGGCTGCGGGTCGACCTCGGGGCGAACGCCGCCGTCTCGCGGATCAAGCTGGTCTGGGAGGCCGCGTACGCGAAGGCGTACCGCCTGGAGGTGTCCGCGGACGGGGCGACCTGGACCTCGGTCGCCGAGGAGAAGGCGGGCAACGGCGGGACGGACGAGTGGACCGGCCTGACCGGGAAGGGCCGCTACGTCCGGATGTACGGGACGGCGCGCGGCACGTCCTACGGGTACTCGCTGTTCGAGATGGAGGTCTACGGGACCGCGGACACGACACCCTCGCCCACGCCCACCGGACCGTCCCCGACCGGGACCACGCCGGGCGGGGCCTTCACCGTGGTCGCGGCGGGCGACATCGCCGCGCAGTGCACCGCCTCGGACAGTGCCTGCGCGCACCCGAAGACCGCGGCCCTCGCCCAGCGGATCGACCCGAAGTTCTATCTGACGATGGGTGACAACCAGTACGACGACGCCCGGTTGGCGGACTTCAAGGCCTACTACGACAAGACCTGGGGCGCGTTCAAGGCGAAGACCCACCCCGTCCCCGGCAACCACGAGACCTACGACCCGGCCGGTTCGCTCTCCGGGTACAAGTCCTACTTCGGCAGCATCGCCTATCCGCAGGGCAAGAGCTGGTACAGCTTCGACGAGGGCAACTGGCACTTCGTCGCCCTCGACTCCAACGCCTTCGACCAGAGCGCCCAGATCGACTGGCTGAAGGCCGACCTCGCGGCGAACGGCAAGAAGTGCGTCGCCGCCTACTGGCACCACCCGCTGTACTCCTCGGGCGGGCACGGCAACGACCCGGTCTCCCGGCCGGTGTGGCGGATCCTCTACGACGCCAAGGCCGACCTGGTGCTCAACGGGCACGACCACCACTACGAGCGGTTCGCCCCGCAGGACCCGGACGGCAAGGCCACCGCGGACGGGATCGTCGAGATCGTCGGCGGGATGGGCGGCGCCGAGCCCTACCCGATCGAGCAGATCCAGCCGAACAGCCAGAAGCGGATCAGCGGCGAGTACGGCGTGCTGAAGCTCGACTTCACCGACTCCGGGTACGGCTGGAGCTACGTCGGCACGGACGGCAAGGCCAAGGACACCAGCCCGACCTACAGCTGCCACTGATGATGTACCTGGCCACCACCGGCCGCCGTTCGGACGCGCCGCCCCGCCCCGTCGGGGTGGGGCGGCGCGTCCCCGGTACGGTCGTCGCGCTCGGCGCGGTCAGCCTGGTCACCGACATCTCCTCGGAGATGGTCACCGCCGTGCTGCCGCTCTACCTGGTGCTGGGCCTCGGCCTGTCACCCCTCCAGTTCGGCTTCTTCGACGGGCTGTTCAACGGCGCCACGGCGCTGGTCCGGCTCCTCGGCGGGCGGCTCGCCGACCGCGGCGGCGGCCGCCACCGGACCGTCGCCGGGGCCGGCTACCTGCTCTCGGCCCTCTCCCGGCTCGGCCTGCTGCTGGCGGGCGGGGCGGCCGGCGGGATCGCCGCCGCGATGGCCGCCGACCGGCTCGGCAAGGGCGTGCGCACCGCTCCCCGGGACGCGATGATCACGCTCAGCGCGCCGCCGGAGGCGCTCGGCCGGGCGTTCGGCGTGCACCGGGCGATGGACACCACCGGGGCGCTGCTCGGTCCGCTGGTCGCGTTCCTCGTCCTGTGGGCGACGGCGGACGCCTACGACGCGGTGTTCGTCGTCAGCTTCGCCACCGGCCTGCTCGGCGTGGTGGTGCTGAGGCTGTTCGTCCCCGCCGACCCGGCGGCGCCCACCACCCTCGCCAGGCCGGTCCCGGCCCCGAAGCCCGTCCTGGTCCCGAAGCTCGTCCGGGCCGCCAAACCGGCCAAGCCGGCCAGGACCGCGCCCCGGGTACTCGCCGACCCCGCCTTCCGGCGGGTGGTCGTGGCCGCGGCCCTCCTCGGCGCCGCCACCATCGGCGACTCCTTCCTCTACCTGCTGCTCCAGCGCGGCCTCGACCTCCCGGCCGCGCTCTTCCCCCTGCTGCCGCTCGGCTCGGCGGCCTGCTACCTGCTGCTCGCCGTCCCCGCCGGGCGGCTCGCGGACCGGAGCGGACGGCGGATCCCGTTCCTCCTCGGCCACGGTGCCCTGCTCGCCGCCTACCTCACCCTGCTGGCCCCGGCCGGACCGGCGGTCGCGGTGCTCGTCCTGGTCCTCCTCGGCGTCTTCTACGCCGCCACCGACGGCGTGCTGATGGCCCTGGCCGCGCCCGCGCTCCCGGCCCACGGCCGGGCGAGCGGGCTCGCCGTGCTGCAGACCGGCCAGGCCCTGGCCCGCCTGGTCGGTGCCGCCGGCTTCGGCGCGGCCTGGACGTGGTGGGGCCCGCGCCCGGCCCTGGCCGCGGCCGCCCTCGCCCTGGCCGCCGCCCTCACCGCCGCCTGGCGGATCCTCCCGGGAAGGAAGGCCCGATGAAGTCCCGCTCGACCGTGCTGATCCTCGCCGTCCTCGTCCTCCTCGGGGGCTCCCTCGGTTATGTGCTGCACGCCCGGCAACGCGGCGGTGGGCCGCAACTCGTCGCGGCGGAAGCCTCGTTCACCCTGGAGGAGCCCGGCCTCTACTACCGCGACACCGCCAGTGGCCGGGTCGCCCGCAGCCCGGGCGGCGTGGCAAACGGCCCGTCCTGCGCCCGGTTCTACGCCGCGGGCGAGCGGGCCCTGTGCCTGCGCGCCCTGCCCGGCACCCCGGCCCGCACCGAGGCGGTGGTCTACGACCGGCGGTTCACCGAGCTCCGGAAGGTGACCGTCCCCGGCATCCCCAACCGGGCCCGGGTGTCGCCCTCCGGCCAGGTGCTGTCCTGGACCACCTTCGCCGTCGGCGACTCCTATGCCGCCGGCCGGTTCTCGACCCGGACCTCGGTCCTCGACCTGCGCACCGGCTATCTGATCAAGTCCGTGGAGGAGATCCCGCTGACGATCGGGGACACCCGCTACCACGCCGCCGACATCAACTACTGGGGTGTCAACTTCGCGGCCGACGACAACCGCTTCTACGCCACCGTGTCGACGGGCGGCCGCACCCACCTGGTCGAGGGCGACCTCAAGGCCTGGTCGGCCCGCACCCTGCGGGAGAACGTCGAGTGCCCCTCGCTCTCGCCGGACGGGACCCGGATCGCCTTCAAGAAGAAGGTCTCCGCCGACCCCGTCGCCCCCTGGCGCCTCTACGTCCTCGACCTGGCCGACCTCCACGAGCACCCGCTCGCCGAGACCCGGAGCGTCGACGACCAGGCCGCGTGGCTCGACGACAGCACCCTCGCCTACGCCCTCCCGGCCCACGGGGGGAGCAAGGCCACCGACGTCTGGTCCACCCCCGCCGACGGCAGCGGGACGCCGAGCCTCGTCCTCCCCGGCGCCTCCTCCCCGGTCATCGTGCCGCCCACGTCACCGGTGTCGCACTGACCGACCTTCGAGCCATCTCCCGCCCGTCCCCGCGCCCGTCCCCGCCCCCGGCGGGTCCGGGCGCGGCGGCGTCTTGGCAACGGGCCGCCCGCCGTGCCACTGTGCGAAGGCGGTCGGCCGGTCGGCCGGTCGGGCGGGTCCGCGGGACCGGGCGCGTCCGGCAGGTTCGGCAGGCCGGGCGGCCCGGGCTCACCGGGGTGGGTGCCGGCCGTGCGGCGGGGTTTACGCACGGCGTCCGGGTTCGTGATCTCGTGTTAACGCCGTCTTCCTACGGTGCCGGTGGTGGGCCTCCTCACCGTCGGACGGCACGGACCGGCAGGACCGAGGCCGGAGATCGCTACCTGAGAGGGAGCCGTGGTGACGGTACCGGACCCGAAGCCCGTCCAGCGTGTGCGCACCGTCTGCTCGTACTGCGGTGTCGGCTGCGGCATGCTGCTCGACGTGGCCGTCGACGGGGCGACGGGCCGCCGCACCGTGGTGAAGTCCTCGGGGGACCGCGACCACCCCGTCAACGGTGGCCGGCTGTGCACCAAGGGCGCCACCACCGCCGAGATGCTCGCCGCGCCCGGGCGGCTGGGCACCGCGCTGGTCCGGGCCGAGCGGGGAGCCGAACCCGTGGCCGAGGACGTGGACGCTGCCATCTCCGCGACCGCGCGCCGGCTGCGGGCGGTGCTCGACGAGCACGGGCCGGACGCGCTGGCCTTCTACGTCTCGGGCCAGCTGACGCTGGAGGCCCAGTACCTGGTCAACAAGCTCGCCAAGGGCTTCGTCCGCACCAACCAGATCGAGTCCAACTCCCGGCTGTGCATGGCGAGTGCGGGCAGCGGCTACAAGCTGTCGCTGGGCGCGGACGGGCCGCCCGGCTCCTACCGGGACCTCGACCAGGCGGACGTGTTCCTGGTGATCGGCTCCAACATGGCCGACTGCCACCCGATCCTGTTCCTGCGGATGATGGACCGGGTCAAGAAGGCGGGCGCCAAGCTGATCGTCGTCGACCCCCGGCGCACCGCGACCGCCGACAAGGCCGACCTCTTCCTCCAGATCCGGCCCGGTACGGACCTGGCGCTGCTCAACGGACTGCTGCACCTGCTGGTCGAGAACGGTGACACCGACCCGGCCTTCATCGAGGAGTTCACCGAGGGCTGGGAGCGGATGCCCGGCTTCCTGGCGGACTACCCGCCCGCCGAGGTCGCCCGGACCACCGGACTCGCCGAGGAGGACATCCGCGCCGCCGCTCGGCTGATCGGCGCGGCGGCGGAGTGGACCAGTTGCTGGACCATGGGGCTCAACCAGTCCACCCACGGCACCTGGAACACCAACGCCCTGGTCAACCTGCACCTCGCCACCGGCGCGATCTGCCGCCCCGGCAGCGGCCCGTTCTCCCTCACCGGCCAGCCCAACGCCATGGGCGGCCGGGAGATGGGCTACATGGGGCCCGGCCTGCCCGGGCAGCGGTCGGTGCTGGACCCGGCGGAACGGGCCTTCACGGAGGAGCTCTGGGGTCTGCCGCCCGGCACGCTGCGCACCGAGGTCGGCCGGGGCACCGTCGAGATGTTCTCGCGGATGGCCGAGGGGGAGATCAAGGCGTGCTGGATCATCTGCACCAATCCGGTCGCCTCGGTCGCCAACCGGAAGACCGTCATCGCCGGGCTGGAGGCCGCCGAACTCGTCATCACCCAGGACGTGTTCGCCGACACCGAGACCAACGCCTACGCCGACGTGGTGCTGCCCGCCGCCCTCTGGACCGAGACGGAGGGGGTGCTGGTCAACTCGGAGCGCGGCCTCACCCTGGCCCGTCCGGCCGCCGACCCGGTCGGCGGGGCGCTGCCGGACTGGCGCATCATCGCCCGGGTGGCCTGCGAGATGGGCTTCGCCGAGGGCTTCGACTACGGGAGCGCGGAGGAGGTCTTCGAGGAGCTCAAGCGGGCCTGGAACCCGAAGACCGGCTGGGACCTGCGGGGCGTGAGCTACGCCCGGCTGCGGGACACCCCCGTGCAGTGGCCGGCCGCCGATCCGGACGGGCCGGAGCGCAACCCCGTCCGCTACCTCAACGACGGCGTCAGTCAGACGCTGCTGGAGCGGCCGGACGGAAGCCGGCCGAGGCTGGCCTTCCCGACCCCGTCCGGCCGGGCGGTGTTCTTCGCCCGGCCGCACCTGCCGCCCGCCGAACTGCCGGACCAGGACTACCCGTTCTGCCTCAACACCGGACGACTGCAGCACCAGTGGCACACCCTCACCAAGACCGGCCGGGTCGCCGCGCTCAACCGGCTCGACCCGGGCCCGTTCGTCGAGATCCACCCGCAGGACGCGGAGGCGCTCGGGGTGGTGGACGGCGACCGGCTGGAGGTGGCGTCGAGACGCGGGCGGGCCGTGCTGCCGGCGGTGGTCACCGACCGGGTGCGGCCGGGGGACTGCTTCGCGCCGTTCCACTGGAACGACCTGTTCGGCGAGTACCTCAGCATCAACGCGGTCACCAGTGACGCGGTCGACCCGGTCTCGTTCCAGCCGGAGCTGAAGGTCTGCGCGGTCGCGCTGCGTCCGGTCACGGCGCCGGTCCCGCCGGAGGAGGGCGTGGAGTGCGCGCCGTCGGCGGAGCCCGTGCCGTCGGCGGAACAGCGGCCGGTCCGGGGGGCGCAGCTCGCGGCGCTGGCCGGGCTGCTGGGCGTCGACTCGGTCGAGGCCCCGCGGCTGACGGCCGCCGAACGCACCTACCTGGCGGGCTTCCTGGCCGGCGTCCCGTCCGCGCCTGCCGGGGCCGCCGGGGTGCCGGTACTGCCGGCGCAGGCGCCGGTCGACCCCGAGCGGGCGCGGTGGGTCAACGGCCTTCTGGCCGGGGCGTACTCCCGACTCGCGGCGGGGGCGGCGGGGGCGCTCGGACCGGCGGGAGCGCCGGGAGCACCGGAAGCGGCCGAGGACGCGGCCGGGCCGTCGGCCGTCCCGGAACCGGGGCGGACCGTGACCGTCCTGTGGGCCTCGCAGACGGGCACCGCCGAGCGGATCGCCGCCGCGGTCGCCGAGCGCCTGAGCGCCGAGGGCTGGCAACCGCTGCTGCTCGCCATGGACCAGGCCGGGCCCGCCAACCTGGCGGCCGGGACCCCGGTGCTCCTGATCACCAGTACCTTCGGCGACGGCGAGGCCCCCGACAACGGTGCCGGCTTCTGGGAGGCGGTGCTCGCCGACGCACCGCCGGACGCCGAGGGACTGCGCTACGCCGTGCTCGCGCTCGGCGATTCGAGCTACAGCGACTTCTGCGGCCACGGGCGCCGCCTCGACCGGCGGCTCGGGGAGCTCGGCGCGACCAGGATCGCCCCGCGCGCGGACTGCGAGCCCGACTACCAGGACGCGGCCGACCGGTGGTTGGAGCAGGTGGTGGCCGCCCTGGCCGCCCCGGCCGATCGCGGCACCCCCACCGCCCCGCCGTCGTCGCCGTCGTCGCCGTCCCCGCCGTCCCCGCCGTCGCCGGTGGCCCCGGCGGCCGTCCCCGTGCCCCGGGCCGGGTACTCCAAGGAGTTGCCCTTCGGCGCCCGGGTGACCGGAAACCGGCTGCTCAGCCTGCCCGGTTCCGCCAAGGAGGTCCGGCAGTTCGCCTTCGCCACCCGGGGCGGCGGCCACGGCGGGGAAGGCGACCTCGGCTACCGGGCCGGCGACGTCCTGGGTGTCCGGGCCCGGAACTGCCCCGAGCTGGTCGCCGAGTGGCTGGCCGTCACCGGCCTGGACCCGGACGCCCCCGTCACCGTCCCCGGCACCGGGGAACTCCCGTTCGCCGAGGCCCTGGGCGGCCACCTGGAGATCGCCCGGATCACCCCGGACCTGCTCCGCTTCGCCGGGGAGCGGTCCGGCGACCGCGCCCTCAAGCGGCTGCTGCGGCCGGACAACACCGGGGAGCTGGCCAAGTGGACCTGGGGCCGGCAGGCCGTCGACGTGGTCGGCGCGCTGGCGGTACGGGCCGGGGCCGCCGACTGGGCGGCCGTCCTGAAGCCCCTCCAGCCCCGGCTGTACTCGATCTCCTCCAGCCCGCTGGTCCACCCGGACGAGATCCGGGTGACCGTCTCGGTGGTCCGCCACCCCAACGGCGCCGGCCGGATCCGCAAGGGCGTCTGCTCCACCTACCTCGCCGACCGCGCGACCGACGGCCCGGTGCCGGTGTTCGTCCGGCCCACCGCGCACTTCCGGCCCCCGGCGGACCCGGCCACCCCGATGATCATGATCGGCCCCGGCACCGGCGTCGCCCCCTTCGTCGGCTTCCTGGAGGACCGCCGGGCCCGCGGCCACACCGGCCCCAACTGGCTGTTCTTCGGCGAGCAGCGGCGGTCGACCGACTTCTACTACCGCGAGGAGCTGGCCGACTTCCGGGCCTCGGGCCATCTGGACCGCCTCGACCTCGCCTTCTCCCGGGACCAGCGCAACAAGGTCTACGTCCAGGACCGGATGCGCGAGCACGGCCTCGGACTCTGGGACTGGCTGCAGAACGGCGCCCACCTCTACGTCTGCGGCGACGCGGCCCGGATGGCCAGAGACGTGGACGGCGCACTGCGCGAGATCGCCCGCACCCACGGCGGCCTCACCGAGGAGGAGGCCGCCGTGCACCTCAAGCAGCTGGCCGCCGACAAGCGCTACGTGCGGGACGTCTACTGAGCCCTTGGTGCACCCCGCCGTTCGGCCGGGCGGTCCGGTCCCTGGGACGGAGGGCGATGACCCCCTGAGAAGGACGCGCGGGGGAGCGGTGGCTGCGACGGTGGTACCGGGCGGCCCGGAGCCGGGCCGGAAGGGGTGGGCAGGATGACCGTCGTTCAGCTTCAAACCGAGCAGCGGTGGTGGCGGCTCGGGGCACGGCTCGCCGCCGTCGCCCTGGCGGGTGCCACCGTTGTCGCGCTCGCCCCGACGGCGGCCGTGGCGGCCGGGGGCGAGGGCGGGTCGGCGGACCGTCGGCCCCGGGTCGAGGGGCAGCAGGAGTTGCGGGACCTCGTGGAGCGGGGCGGGACGACCGCCGCGCTCGCCGAGATCCGCGGCGTCGGCCGCTCGCCGTGGCGGGGCGCCGCCGGGG
>NZ_JZWY01000626.1:0-1119 GCF_000966955.1 Streptomyces sp. NRRL S-495 | reverse complement strand
GGGTATGGGGGCGGGTGCGGGGGCGGAAGTACTCATGGGCGTCTTCCTACCGGGTCGTCAGGCGTGCCGCCAGCGGTTTTCCCTCGGGGGCGGGCCGGGACGAGGCCCGGTGGGTCAGTGGAAGTCGAAGGCGGGCGCGGTGCCGGCGGAGCGGGCGGCGAGGTGGACCGGCCAGGCGAGGGCGAGGTCCTGCCAGGGGAGGCCGATCGGCGCGAACACGGTGGGCCGGTCGTCCGGCCGGGCCGGGACGGTGCCGCGCAGGACGTCGGCGAACTCGACCGCGAGGTCGGGGTCTGGACCGGAGCCGTGGAGGACCCCGGAGGCGGCGGCGAGGGCGTGGTCGTCCACCACGAGCCGGCTCGCGCGCAGCAGGGCGGGGGAGAGCTCGGTCTTGCCGCGCTCGTCGAAGCCGAGGGCGGTCAGGTGCAGACCCGGCCTCAGCACATCGGCGTCCAGCAGCGGTTCGCGCGACCAGGTGGCGGTGATCACGATGTCCGCGGCTTCGACGGCCGCCCGCGCGGTGGGCACGGCCCGGCCGATCGCCGCGGCCCGGTCCGGGTCGAGGTCGTAGGCGTAGACCTCGTCGACCGGCCGCAGGGTGCGCAGCGCCCGGAGCGTGGTCCGGCTCTGCGCGCCGGCGCCGATCACGGCGACTGTCCGCGCGTGCTCCGGTGCGGGCGTGTGGGTGGCCAGCGCGGCGGCCAGGCCGGTGCGCCAGGCGGTGACGGAGGCGGAGTCCAGCAGCGCCAGCAGTTCGCCGTCGGCCAGCGAGTGCAGGCAGACGATCCCGCGGAGCGCGGGTGTCGCGCCGGGGAACTTGGCGTTGACCTTCACGGTGTAGGCGGGCACGTCGGGGAGCAGCCCGGGGAGCAGGCACATCGCGGTGCCGGGGCCGGGGAGCGCGCTGCCCACGCGGTGGGCGGGCGGCAGCCGGTCGGCGGTGCGGAAGCCGGCCTCCAGGGCGGCCAGCGCGGTGGGGAGGTCGAGGGCCGCCTCGACGTCGGCGCGGGAGAGCAGCAGGGTCATGGGGAGAGTCTCCCTCCGGCCGTCGGACGGGGGAGGCGGGGGGCCGAGTCGGGCCCGGTAACGGTCGCGCTGGGACCGCCGGGTCCGGCCGTC
>NZ_JZWY01000625.1:0-1997 GCF_000966955.1 Streptomyces sp. NRRL S-495 | reverse complement strand
CTGTCAGGCCGGGAACAGGGTGCCGGGGCGCGGCCCGCCGCGTCGGCTCAGCCGACGCAGGAAGCCGAGCACCCCGGGGGTGCCGGCGGCCCAGGAGGCGGACTCCGTCGAGGGGTCGGCACCGGGCAGCAGCGGGCGGTCGTACGGGCCGCCGCCGCGGGCCAGGATCAGGCCCGCGATCTCCTCGGCGGAGCGCCAGTGGCGTTCGTCGCCGGTGGCCACGGCCAGGTCGACCAGCAGTTCGCCGATGCCGGCGAGGCCGCAGCACTGGCCGACGGGGCCGGTGCGCGGGGCCGGCACGAGGGCGGCGGCCGCGGACTCGGCGGCGCGGGTGACGAGGGCCGGCTCGCCGTACAGCCGTCCGGCCTGGAGCAGGACCGCCCCGAGGCCGGCCAGACCGCGGCACCAGGAGCCGTAGCGGCGGGTCGCGCCGGGGGCGCGGGCCGCGGCCGCGAGGCGGGGGACGTCCTCGGCCAGGCCGTCGACCAGGCGCCGGGCGGCCTCCGCCGTCCCACCGTCGGTGCCGGGCAGGGCGAGGAGGAAGTGCGCGAGGCCGGCCCGACCGTGGGCGAACCCCTCGACGAGGGCGGCGGTGCCGGGGTTCGGGGCCTCCCGGGGGTCGGTGGGGCGGCCGTCGGTGAGCCGCCGGGCGCAGGCGGCCGCGACGGCCGTGTGCCGCTCGGCCTCATCGGGCCGGCCGTCGGCGCGGGCCAGCCGGGCCAGCAGTAGCCGGGCGGTGCCGAGGCCGGCGGCGCCGGACACCTGGTCGGCGGGGAGGTCGGCCGGGAGGTCGGCCGGGAGGTCAGCGGCGAGCGGTCCGGTCCCGGTGCCGCCGGGTTGGGAACCGCCGGGCTCGGTGCCGACAGGTTCGGTGCCGAGCAGGTGGGCCGCCTGGGCGAGGAAGAGGTCGACCCCGGCGCGGCCGTCGTACAGGCCCGGGCCGAGCCGGCCGAGGGCGGGGTGGGCGGCGGTCCACCGGGCGAGTGCGGCGGCCGCGTCGCGGACCTCCGGCCGGTCCGGGTGCTGGAGCAGTTCGAGGCCGAGGCCGGCGGCGCCGTCGTAGCGGGAGAGCAGGGTGCGCGGGCGGGACGGGTGGCTCGCGCCGGGGGAGGCGTCGGGTCGTCCGTCGGCGAGGTCGTGGGCCATCCGGACGCAGCGGTCGAGGGTGTGGCGGACGGCCCGGTCGAGCAGGTCCGCCGTCACCACCGGCGGCCGGTGGGCGGTCCGGTGCGGTGGCGCCGCTGTCGCGGGCCGGGTCCCGGGCGCGGCCGGGGCTCGCCGGAGGTCGGCGGCGGCCGCCGACCGCTCCTCGGCGTCCAGGCTCAGCAACCCGGCGATCAGGGCGAGCGTCGCGGCCGCGGGCCGGGCGGGTCGAGTAGGCAGCGCGCCGGCGAGACAGGCGAGGGTGCGCTCGCGGTTGACGGCCGGGTCCGGGTCGATCACCACGGGGTCCAGGCCGGTGGCGGCCCAGTGCAGGGTGGCGCCCAACGCGTAGTAGTCGTCGGCGGGGTGGGGTCCGGCGGTGTCCGGCCCGGCGGTGTCCGGCTCGGCGGTGGCGGGCAGGCCGTAGCCGAGGGTGGCGCCCTCCGGCCGCTCGCCGGTCAGCGAACTGACACCGAAGTCGACGAGCGAGCAGGCGCCCGCGGCGTCCAGCACCACGTTGGCGGGCTTGAGGTCGTGGACGACCACGCCGCGCGCGTGCACGGCGTCCAGGACCGTGAGCAGCCCCCGGGCCAGGGCCCACCAGTCGCGGCCCGGCCCCGTTCCGGTCCCGTGCGCGGTGGCGGCCGCCCGGTCGCCGAGGACGTCGTACGGTCCGGCTTCGAGCACGGCCCGGCGGAGGTCGCGCGGTCCGCGGGCGGTACTCACCAGGTACTCGTCCTCGCCGTGCCGGAAGTAGTCGACCAGGTCCGGCACTCCGGGCACGCCGGCCAGTGCGGCCAGCACCCGCCGTTCGTGCCGGAGCCGGCCGCGGGCGTCGGTGCCGGCCCGGTCCT
>NZ_JZWY01000624.1:0-6586 GCF_000966955.1 Streptomyces sp. NRRL S-495 | reverse complement strand
GGTCGGTGCCGGCCCGGTCCTCGGCGACGAAGGCGCGGGCCTGCTTGACCACCACCTCCCGGCCGCCGGCGACCTCCACCGCGCGGTAGACGTGTCCGTTCGGCGAGCGGGTGATCCCGGCGGTGAGCCGGTAGCGGCCGTCACCGATCCGGGTGGTCGGCGCCGGCCGCCGGGCCGGGTCGGTGGACGGGCCGGTGGTCGTGTCGGCGGCCGGGTCGGCCGCGGTGAACGGGTCCGCCGCCCAGGGCGGTTGGCGGTAGGAGGGCTCCGCCAGCCCCGGGAAGGTCCGGCCGTCGGGGCCGGTCATGACGAGGTCGGGGTCGTCGTCGGAGACCCGGAACGGGCCGTAGCGGTAGTAGACCGGGGCGTCCGGCCGCAGCCGCCGGTCGCTGACCACACGCGGCCCGGTGCGGCCCGCCAGCACCTCGGCCAGTTCCGCGGCCAACGGCCCGGCCTCCTCCGGCGCCGGGTAGACCGTGACCGCCTTGCCGACGCCGGCGGGGCCGCGGAGCCCGGAGTTGAGCTGGTGCAGGACGGCGGCGGAGGCGGCGAACTTGGCGTCGCAGGTGCGGCCGAGCAGGACGGGGAGGACGAGGTCGACCAGGTCGGGCAGGTGGTCGGGCCGGGCCGAGAGGTGGAGCTTCCAGCCGTGGCCGAGTTCGGGCATCCGCGGGTCCTGGAGGTACAGCCAGCCGTCGCCGCTGTGCAGCCGCCGTCGGGCGCCGGGCGGTGCCGCGAGGTGGGCGGCGAGTCGGGACCGTACGTCCCCCGCCGGTCCGTCGTCGGGCTCCCCGCCCGCAGCCGCTGCCACCATCGTCCGCCGCTCCCTCCCCGGGGTCCGCCCCTCCTGCGCCCTCGTGTGCGCGGGCCGGTGCGACCGCCGGGCCGGGCTGCCCGGCGGTCGCCGCTGCTACTCCGACCGCCCGGCGGGGATCAGGAGTCGAAACCACACTCGAAACGGGTGGGGACGTAGGTGACCCACGGGTCGGCGAGGCACGCGACCGGGGTGAGATCGGCGGCGAACTCGTCCTCGAAGGTGATGGTGTCCTCGTCGATGTCCAGCGGGCCGGCGTCGCGGATGTCCAGGACCTGAGCGCTCATGAGTGCTTCCTCCCATGCGGGTTGGCGGATTCCTGTTCGACGGCATGGTCATGCTAGCGATTCACTCGTGTTCACCATAGGGGCGCGGCATCATCACATGCGCGACACCTGGGTGTGCGTTCCCGGGGGCGGAAGGTTCGGCCCGGTGTGGTGTGTGACATTGCGCCAGAGGGGTGATTTGCACGGTCCCCGGTGCTACGGTCGGATCATGTCCAAGGCCGAAATCGACCAGCTGACCGCCGAGTTCTTCGGGGCGTTCGACAACCGGGACGGCCGCGGTGCCGATGTGGCCCGGCTGCGCCGCCTGATGCTCCCGCAGGGGGTGATCGTCAGCACCCGCCCGGCCTTCACGGTCTACTCCGTCGAGGAGTTCATCGAGCCGCGCGAACGGCTGCTGGAGGCGGACGGTCGACTGGTCGGCTTCTCGGAGTGGGAGACCTCCGAGCGGACCGAGATCGAGGGTGACGTCGCGTCGCGCTTCGGCGAGTACCGCAAGTCCGGCTTCTTCGACGGCAAGCCCTACGAGGGCGACGGGACGAAGACGATCCAGTTCGTGCGGACCCCGGAGGGCTGGCGCATCGCGGCCTTCTCCTGGTGCGACCGGATCTGACCCGCCCGGACCTGACCCGACCGGCTCTGACCTGAGCTGACCTGATCGTCCGGCGCCGGACGGTCCTTGGCGGGCCCGGGCGGGCCCGGGTCGGTGGTCGGCCGACGGCATGGCAGCATCCCGGGTGTGGTGATCTACGACGAACGACTCTCCGTCCCGCTGCGCTGGTGGCTGGCCGCGCTGGTGGCCGCCGGCGCGCTCGCGGCGGCGCTGCTCCCGCTCTCCCCGGTGTTCGCCGTCGCCGCCGGTGCCGTCCTGTCGCCGCCGGTGCCGTCCTGCTGATGGCGCTCGGGCCGGCGTTCGGCCGGTACGGCGGGGTGCGGATCCGGGTGTGCGACGGCGTGCTGGTGGCCGGTCCGATCGTGCTGCGGGGCGAGCACGCGGGCGCGGTCGAGGTCCTCGACCAGGCCGCCGCCTTCGCCTGGCGCACCCGGCTGGCGAGCCCCCGGGCCCGGCTCCTCATCCGCAGCTACCTCCCCTGCGCGGTCCGGGTGGAGGTCGCCGAGCCCTCCCTCCTCTGCCCCTACGTCTACCTCTCCACCCGCCGTCCGGCCGCCCTGGCCGCCGCGCTCGCCGAGGCGCGCGACCACTGCACCGCCCCGGCCGGCCGGGCCCGCTGACGGCCGCTCCGGCCTGGCTCCGTCCGGCGCTCCCCTCAGGCAGCGGCGCCTGCGGTGCCGGACGCGCTGGGGCGCGCTCTTTGGCGCCCCGGGGGGTGGGCGCTGCGGGGTCGGAGTGGTGGGAATGGCCCTGTCCGTGAGTGACGGATGGGACTGGTGGTGCTGGTGCGAGTTCAGGTGTTGGTGGGATTCGGTGTGTTCGGGGTGTTCTGGGGCGCCTGGGGTGCGCTGATCCCGGAGATCCAGCGGCAGGCCGGGGTGGGCAACGGCGAACTGGGTGTCGCCGTGCTGATGATCGGACTCGGCGCCCTGGGCTCGATGCGTCCGGCCGGAGCCGCCGTGGACCGCTTCGGCCGCTCGGCCGTCGCCGTGATCCTCCTGCTGATGGCCGCTGCCGCCGTCCTGCCCGGGCTCGCGCACGGGGCGCGGGTGCTGATGGCGGCGCTCGCCGTGCTGGGCGCGGCGTCCGGGGCCGTCGACGTCGGGGTCAACACCCTGGCGAGCGAGGAGGAGAGCCGCTCGGGCCGGCTGATGAACGCCGCCCACGCCTGCTTCTCCGCCTGCGTGGTGCTCGGCGCCCTCGGCTCCGGTCTCGCCCTGGAGCGCGGCCTCGCGGCGGACCGGGTGCTGCTGCTGACCGCCGTGCTGCTGGCCGGCGCGGCCGTGGTGATCGGGTTCCCCGGCCCGGCGGGGCCGCCGGCCGTGTCCCGCCGCGACCGACAGCGGGCCGCCGTCACGGACCGGCCGCTGCTGGCCCTCGGGGCGCTGTGCGCGCTCGCGTACCTGGTCGAGAACGCCTGGCAGAGCTGGAGCGCGGTGATGCTGCGCTCGGTCTTCCACACCGGGTCCGGTGCGGCCGCCGCCGGTCCGGTGGTGTTCGCGGCCGCCGCCGCGGTCGGCCGTCTGGCCGGGCACGGGCTCACCGCCCGGTTGCCGCAGCGGCACCTGCTCGCCCTGGGCGCGGCGGTGGCGACCGTTGGCACCCTGGGCGCCGCGCTGGCGCCGGGCGCGCGGTCGATGCTGGCGGCGCTCGTCGTGGCCGGCCTGGGCACCTCGGTGTGCGCGCCCACGATCCTCTCGCTGGCCGGGGAGCAGGCCCGCCCCGAGGTCCGCTCGTCCGCCGTGGCGGTCGTTGCCTCGATCGGCTACGGCGGCTGCCTGCTCGGCCCCGCCGCCGTCGGCCTCACCGCCTCCTCGGCCGGCCTCCGGGCCGCTCTGTGCGGTGTCGCGGGGACGGCGGCGGCGCTTGCTCTCGCCTCCCTGCTGCCCCGGCCCGGGCCCCGGCAGGCCCGGGAGCCCCGGCCGCTCGACGCGGAGAGCTGAGCCGGTGCGGCCGCCGCAGCGGCGTGTTCGGGGCGGGCGGGGTGGCGGCCCGGCGCGGGCCGGGTGGGGGAGTGCGCCGGTGGTCGTCCCGTCCGTCTGTTCGATTGGAGCTGGGGTGCCCGTATCTGTGGTGTGATGGACGGATGATCGACGAAGGTTTCGCCGCGGAATGCCTGGGCCCGGTGGGGGAAGCGGTCCGACGGGCGGCGGCCGCCGAGATCATGCCGCGCTTCCGCTCGCTGACCGCCGACCAGGTGGCCGAGAAGAAGGGCCCGCACGACCTGGTGACGGTCGCCGACCGGGGTGCGGAGGCGCACCTGACGGCCGCGCTGACGCAGTTGCTCCCCGGTTCGGTCGTGGTGGGGGAGGAGGCGGTCGACGCGGACCCGGGCCTCTATGCGGAGCTGGGCGGAGACCGGCCGGTCTGGATCGTGGACCCGATCGACGGGACCCGTACCTTCGTCCGCGGCGACGAGGGCTTCTGCACCCTGGTCGCGCTCGCGCACCGGGGCGAGCTGCTGGCCTCCTGGACCTACTCGCCGGTCCGCGACGAGATGGCGACGGCCCTGCGGGGCGGCGGCGCCCACCTGGACGGCGTCCCGCTGTGGGCCGGGGCGCCCGCGGCCGGGGCCCCGCTGGAGATCGCCGCCTCCCACCCCCGCTTCACCACGCCCGCCCACAAGCGCGCGCTGCTCGGCCTGCGAGCCGAGGGCGTGCGCACCCGGCCGTGCGCGGGTTCGGCGGGGCTGGAGTACCTGGCGATCGCCCGGGGCGCCGTCGACGCCACGGTGTTCGCCTGGGAGAACGCCTGGGACCACGCGGCCGGGCTGCTGCTGGTCGCCGAGGCGGGCGGCGCCCACGCCACCCTCACCGGCGCGCCGTTCCGCCTCGCCGGCGGCAATGTCCTCCCCTTCACCACGGCCCGCGACGCCGCGACCCTGACCCGGATCCGGGGCCTCCTGCTGGGCGAGGCCCCGGCCGGGTAGCCGGGCCGGGGGCGCCTCAGCGAGGCCCGGGGGTCAGTCGGCGACCTGGTCCCGGACGGCGTCCGGGAGGCGGCGGCCGGTGACCGAGCGCCAGGCGCGTTCGACGGCGCGGGGGCCGAGGTCGACGGTCAGGCGGCGCAGGCCGACCACGCTCGGCCAGGTCGCCGGGTGCGGGAACTCCTCGAAGCAGTTGATGCTGCGCACCAGCCACTCCATCGCCTCCCGGGGCCGTCCCTGCTCCGCCGCCAACAGCCCGAACTGGCCGAAGGTGCGGGCCAGTCCGGGGGTGTCGCCGATCCGGTGCGAGACGTCCAGCGCCTTGCGGTACCGGGCCTCGGCCTCCGCCGCCCGGCCGCCCGCCTGGGCGGTCAGCCCGAGCTGGTGGTGCCCGGCCGAGACCCCGGCTTGGTCGCCCAGCTCCTCCCGGAGTGCCAGCGCCCGGGCGAAGCGGCGTTCCGCCTCGGCGAGGTCCCCGCGCCGGGTCGCCACCAGGCCGAGCTGGTGCTCGCCGAGCGCCGTGCCGACCGCATCGCCGAGGTCCTGGCGGATCTCCAGCGCCTTGCGGTGCCGGGCCTCGGCCTCCTCGAACCGCTCCCGCACGGCGGCCAGCACGCCGAGCCGGTGGTGGGCGTCGGCGGCGCCGGCCCGACTGCCGGACTCCTCGGCGAGGTCCAGCGCCCGCTCGCACCACTCCTCCGCCTCGTCGAGCCGGCCCAGCTCGGCGGCGACGGCGGCGAGCCGGTGGTGGAGCTCCGCCGTGACGGACAGGTCGGCCGCCGCACCGACGGCCGTCGCACTGACGGCGGCCGCACCGACGGCCGTCGCGCCGACGGCCGCCAGCGCCTGCCCGAAGCACCCGTGGGCGTCCTCGAAGCGGCCCTGCTCCTCGGCCAGGACGCCGAGCCGGTGGTGGCAGGCGGCCGCCCGGCCGGTCTCGCCCAGGCGCTCGAAGAGGTCAAGGGCCTGCCGGGTCCGCCGCTCGGCGTCGTCCGGCCGACCGAGCCGATGGGCGATCACCCCCAGCTGATGGTGGCCGATCGCGAGGCCGTCCACGTCCCCGAGCCGCTCCAGCAGGGCCTGCGACCGCAGGAACCACTCCTCGGCCTCGCCGAAGTCGCCCCGGTCGACGGCGATCCCGCCGAGCCGCTGATGGCAGTCGGCCAGCTCGTCGAGCTGCTCGGAACCGGGCGGGTGCAGTTCGGCGGCGCGGTGGATCTCGCGGTAGGCACGCTCGGCCCCGTCCACCCGGCCCAGCCGCAGCAGCCGCCGGGCGTCGGCGCCGACCACGTACAGCCACAGGGACCCGGCCGGGCTGTCGAGGACGGGCGGGGTGCCGTCGGCCTCCTCCACGGTGAGCCGCACCCGGTCGATCCAGTGGCGGGCCTCCAGGTCGGTGCCCCGGGCGTTCCAGTGGTCGTGCAGCGGCCGGACGAGCGCCAGCGCCTGCAGCCACAGGCCCCGGTCCAGGGCCCGGGCGAGCATCGCGCCGATCGTCGGCCGCTGGAGGTCGAGCGCGGTCAGGGCGAACTCGGCGCTGCCGTTGTGCAGTTCGCGGGTGAGCAGCAGACAGAAGTTGACCTGGGCGCCGAGCAGGGCCTGCAGCCCGGCCTCGTGCTCCTCGGCGAAGCGGGGCCCGGCCGCGCGCCACCCGGTGGCCAGCGCGTCGGCGACCGTGGGGTGGACCCGGTAGGCGGTGCGGCCGCAGGGTGTCAGCAGACCGAGCTCCGCCGCCCGCCGCAGCAGTCGCTGCCAGTCCTCGGTGCCGAGGCCCCGGAAGCGTTCGGGGGCGAGCGGATGGCGGGAGAGCAGGGCGAGCACGGTGGCATCGGCGACCCCGTGCACGAGCGGGACAGCCGTCAGTGCCCGGCGGTCGGCCGCGCCGAGGCGGGCCAGCGCGTAGGCGGTGCTCACCGCGAGCGCCGCCGGAACGGCCTCGGGGGTGGGGA
>NZ_JZWY01000623.1:0-1565 GCF_000966955.1 Streptomyces sp. NRRL S-495 | reverse complement strand
GCCGCGGGGGTGGGGAGCGGGTTCGCCTCGGCGGGGGTGTGCGGCAGGGCGGCCGCGCCGCGCACCAGGGTGTCCAGCGTCTGCCACGGCTCGTGCGCGTCGAGCGAGGAGAGCGCGAGCCGCATCGCCAGGGGGTGCCCGCCCAGCCACTCCAGCAGGTCGCCGAACACCCGCAGACCGCGTCGGCGGACGGTGTCGGGGGATCCGGGGGATCCGGGGGTGTTGAGGGTGTCGGGGGAGGGGCCGAGCAGCTGCTCGGCGAACGCGACGGTCTCGCCCGGGTCGAGGCCCGGTACCTCGATCCGCAGTGCTGCGGGACCGAGCCAGCCCTCGCGGGTGCGGCTGGTGAGCAGGACGGTGCTGCTCCCCTGCCGGGCGACCAGGTCGAGCAGGGCCCGGAGTCCGGCGCGCTCCTCGTCCGCTGCCCCGGGGTCTGCGGCCAGTGAGTCGACGCCGTCCCAGATCAGCAGCAGGCGGCGGGTGGCCAGCGCCTGTTCGACGGCCGCCCGGCGCTCGGCGGGCGGGAGCGGGTCGAACTCCTCGGGGGTGAACAGCCGGCGGCCGATCCGCTCGACCACCCCGGCCGAGGCGGGCCGGGCCGCACTCGGTTCGAAGCGGTGCAGCACCACCGCGTCCGGCCCGTCCACCGCGCCGGTCTCCCGGCACCAGCGGCCGAAGGCCTTCGCCAGCTCGGTCTTCCCGATGCCGGCGGCACCGTGGAGGAGGACCACCCGGTGCGGCCGGGTCGCGGCGTCGAGGCCGAGCAGCAGTCCGTCGCGTCCGACGAACTCGCCGACGGGTGCGAGCTCTCCCCACTGGTCCGGGGGTTCCGTTGTTGCCGTGGCCCCGGTCGTCGCGTGCGCGTGCGCGTCCGCCGGCTGAACGGCCCGCGCGGTGCCCGGTCCGGGCAGTGCCGCCTCGTGCCGGCTGTACAGCACCGGGACCGTCCAGTCGGCCAGGGGCAGCGCGCCCCTGGGGGAGGTGCGCCGGTCGTGGACGGCGAGCCGGCGGCGTCCGGCCGACACGGCCAGGGCCACCGGCTCGCCGGTGCGGAGCNCGGCCCGCGCGGTGCCCGGTCCGGGCAGTGCCGCCTCGTGCCGGCTGTACAGCACCGGGACCGTCCAGTCGGCCAGGGGCAGCGCGCCCCTGGGGGAGGTGCGCCGGTCGTGGACGGCGAGGTGGCGAGGAACCCGGCGGCGGCCGGCGCGTCGAGGTGGTACGGCAGCGCGAGCACGGCGTGCGCGCCCTCCTGGAGCAGCCGGGACGCGGCCACGGCCTCCGGCAGTCCGGGCTCGGGGGCGGACCGGCCGGTGGTCAGGACCACCAGCGGGACCGGGGCCGAGGCCGGCACGTCGGTCGGACCGGGCCCGTCGAAGTGGACGACGTGGAACGGCCGGCCCTCCTCCCGAGCCTCGTGCAGCACCTCGGCCAGACGGTCCGGTGTCGGTGGGCGCAGGACGGTGGGTTCGACCGTGCCGGGCTCGGCGCGCAGTCGCCGCAGCAGCGTCGGGGCGAGGGGCCGGTGGCGGGGGCGGGCCGGGTCGTCGGGGGCGGCGACCACCAGC
>NZ_JZWY01000614.1:0-4715 GCF_000966955.1 Streptomyces sp. NRRL S-495 | reverse complement strand
GCCGGCCGAGGTGGACGGCCGGTTCCGGATCGGCAGCGTGACCAAGGTCTTCGTGTCGACGGTGCTGCTCCAACTGGTCGGGGAGGGGCGGCTGCGGCTGGACGACCCGGTCGAGCGCCACCTGCCGGGGGTCGTCCCCAACGGTGCCGCGATCACCGTCCGGCAGTTGCTGAACCACACCAGCGGCCTGTTCAACTACACCGAGGACACCCGCTTCCTGGTCACGAACGAGGCCGACCTGGACGACTACGCGCACGGGACGTGGCGCTACCGGGACTACCGGCCGGAGCAGCTCGCCGCCGTCTCCGCCGAACACCCGCCGTACTTCGCGCCCGGACAGGGCTGGCACTACTCCAACACCAACTATGTGCTCGCCGGGATGATCGTCCGCAAGGTCACCGGCCGCACCTGGCAGCAGGAGGTGGAGCGCCGGATCGTCCGGCCGCTGCACCTGGAGGACACCGTCTTCCCCGGCTCCGGGACCGGCTTCGGCGGCCCGCACGCCCACGCGTACCTGGACCTTCCGGCCGGGCCGGCCGACATCACCCGGCTGAACCCGTCCGTGGTGGACGCGGCCGGCAACGGCATCTCCACGACCTCCGACCTCGACCGCTTCCACGCCGCGCTGTTCGGCGGCAAGCTGCTGCGGCCCGCCGAGATGTCCGCGCTGACGGAAACGGTGCCGAGCACCGTCCCGGGCACGATCCCGGGCACGGGGTACGGGCTCGGCGTGCTCCGGATCGACCTCGGGCCGGGCTGCGAGGCGGCCTGGGGCCACGACGGCAGCCTCCCCGGCTGGGGCACCCTGCTGCTCGGCAGCCGGGACGGCAAGCGGCAGTTCGCGCTGTCGTACAACCCCTTCGTCGGTCGGGACGGCTCGGCGGCCGAGGAGCCGGTCGGCTCGCTCGTCGCCAAGACGCTGTGCGCCCCGGGAACGGGCGCGGGAGCGGGAGCGGGAGCCCCGGAGCCGGTGGCTCCGGGGCCGCAGCCGGTGCCGGTGCCGGTGCCGGTGCCGAGGACGATTCCGCGCACCGGCCCCGACCTCCCGCTCCCCGGCGTCACCCGGTCATGAAGTCCCCCACCCGCAGGGCCCGCCGCACGATCCGGACATCGCCGATGTACCCGTGGAACACCTTGTCCAGCACCCCCGCGTACGCGTAGCCGCCCACCATCCAGGGGCGGCCGAGGGTGGCCAGCCCCACGGCCGGCGTCGCCGGGTTGCGGGCCACCTCGCAGCCGTCCACGTACATCCGGCTGAGCTTCCCGTCGTTGACGACCGCCACGTGCCACCAGCGGTCCAGCGGCAGCTGGTGGCCCCAACAGGTCGACGCACCGGTCTGGTTGACGGGGTAGACGCACCACTGGAGCGCGGGCGCCTCGGAGAGGCTGAGCGTCACGACGGGCTCGTCGGCATCCGTGCCGGGGCCGCTCCGGCCCGCCTCGGCCGCCGTCCCCCAGCGGCTGAGCAGGGCGGACCAGCGGCTCTGCCCGGAGTCCCAGTCGGCGGGCAGCTTGCAGAACGCCTCGACGGTGAAGCCGCGTTCGAAGGTCTCCCGGTTCAGCGGGGCGTTGGGTGCGGTCTGCAGGTAGGTGCCGCGCACCGGTGAGCGGGTGCCCTTGAACAGCAGGCTGCCGTGGCCCGGCTGGTCCGGGTGGTGCTCCGAGGACCAGCTGAGCCCGTCGTCCGGGGTGCCGGGGGCGCTCTGCGGGTACAGGTCGTTGCCCTGCCCGGTCAGGTCCTTGACGACCTGCCGGGCCGTGACCGCGGTGCCGTCGCCGCCGCCCTCGAAGCGCCAGTACGCGGCGGTGTCCCGGACCAGCAGTTCGGAGGCCCGGCGGGCGGGGCGCGCCGGGACGGGCGCGAAGCCCGCGAAGCGCCGGTCGAAGTCGATCGAGAGCGAGAAGCGGTCCACGTCCGAGGTCAGCTCGACCTGCTGCGCGGCCAGGGTGTTGCGCTCCTCGGCCGCGATCTCCTGGATCCACGGCGAGTAGGTCGACACATCGACGGTGTTGCGGTCCAGGTCGAAGCGGTACGCCCGGATCATCGCGGCGCCGCCGTAGTAGCGGTCCTGGTAGTTGGTGATGTGGACGTGCACGTCGTGGCCGGCCTTGTTGGTCAGCACCGTCCGCCCGGGCGGCCAGTAGTGGCCGTTGACAGTCAGGAAGATCTGGTCGTTGCCGCTGATCAGCCGCTCCCAGAGCTGCCGGCCGTAGTCGGACAGCTCGGCCCGGCCGCCCTCGTCGGCGTACGCCAGCTCGTGGGTTGTCAGGATCACCGGCACCTTCGGGTTGGCGGCGATCACCGCGTTGGCCCAGGCGAAGCCCGCGTCGGACAGCCGCCAGTCGAGCGAGAGCAGCATCCACGGGCGGCCGCCGGCGGTGACGATGTGGCAGGTGTTGTAGCCGTCCGGGCTGGAGCTGTGGTGGCCGGAGGTGCGGGCGGCCCGGGCCGGGCCGAAGGTCTCCAGGTACGGGGTGCTGCCGCGCCGGTCGTCGGTGGAGGAGCGGACGTCGTGGTTGCCGGCCAGCACGCCGTAGGCCGCGCCGGCGTCGTCCAGCAGGCCGAACACCTTGCTGACGGCGGCGAATTCGGTGGGGAGCCCGTTCTCGGTGACATCGCCGAGGTGGGCCAGGAAGACGATGTTGTCGTCCGTGCCGTCCTCGTGGTTGACCCCGCCGTCGAGCACATGGCGGATCGCGGCCTCGACCGGTGCCGGGTGGATCCGGTCCTGGTCGAACAGGTACTGGGTGTCCGGCATGACGACCAGGGTGAACCGGCGGGCGTCCGGGTCGGGCTGCCAACGCTGCTTCCCGGCGGGCTTCCCGGCCTTCCCGGCTGCCGCGCCGGACGGGTCGGACTCTCCGGTCGATCCGGGGCCGGCCGCGTGGGCGGGCGCCGCGCCGAGCAGGCCGAGGCCCGCCGTGCCGACGCCGGCGCCCAACAGGCCCGCCCCGCGCAGGAACCGGCGGCGCCCGGCCGCGGCGGGCCCGTCCCCGTCGAGCTCGGCGGTGCGCGGGCACTCGCACGGATGCCCGGACTCGTGGTTGTCGTGCATGTTCGCTCCCGGAAGTGGTGTGGCCCCCGACCGTAGGTACCGGGTCTGGTCGGAGATCATCGACCGGGCCACGCCCCGCTGAACAGCGGCCTAACCCGTCGGGGCGCTGCACGGGGCTCTGCCCGGGACGGCTGCCGGGAGCTGCCGGACCGGCCGTCAGTCCTGCCGCGGGCCCGGCTCCGCCAGCAGCGCGCGGGCGGTGGCGAGTTCGCCGTGGGTGGCGTGCGCGGCGGCGCTGAGGTGCTCGAAGCTGCCGGGGCCGATCGGGATCCGGACGGGCAGCGGGCCGGGGCTGTCGGCGAGGCGGAGCACCTCGCGGGCGAAGTCCTCGGGGCGGCCGATGCCCGGCAGGGCCGCCATGCCGCGCAGTTGCTCGCGCATCGGCTCGGTGGTCGCGCGGTAGGCGGGGGAGCGGTCGGCGGCGTCGGTCACCGATTCGCCGTAGTGGGTGGCGTAGCCGCTCGCGGCCAGCGCCGCGACCCGGATGCCGAACGGAGCCGTCTCGGCGGCGAGCGCCTGGGTCATGCCCTCCAGCGCGTGTTTGCCCGTGACATAGGCGGCCAGGCCGGGGAAGGCCGTCCGGCCGGCGAGCGAGGAGACGTTCAGGACCAGCCCGCCGCCCTGCGCGCGCATCACCGGCAGCACCAGCCGGGCGAGCCGCCAGGGGCCCACGACCAGGGTCTCCAGCTGGTCGCGGAGCTCGTGGTCGCCGACCTCCTCCACGGTGCCGAACACGCCGTTCCCGGCGTTGTTCACCAGGACGTCCACCCCGCCGAAACGTTCCACCGCCGTGGCGACGGCCTGCTCGCACTGCTCGGGGTCGCGGACGTCCAGCGGCAGGGCGAGGACCCGGCCGGGGTGCTCGCGGACCAGGCCGTCCAGGGTCTCCACCCGGCGTGCGGTCGCCAGGACGCGGTCCCCGGCCCCGGCCGCCGCCCCGGCCAGCGCCCGGCCCAGCCCGGTCGAACAGCCCGTCACCAGCCAACGTCTTGTCATGCTCCGTGCCCCCGTTCCGTCCCGCTCGGCTCCCGAGACCGGACACCGTCCCACCCCGGCGGTTCTTCGCCCAGTCCTCCGGCAGACCGCTCCGGGGGCGCGCGGGAGCGTGACGGTCCCGCGGCCACGGGAGCGCGCGCCCCCGTCGGGGGCCGGTGGGCGTACTCAGCCCGGACAGATGTAGTCGAAGGATGCCGTCGCGCTCAGGCTCCGGGGAGCGAGGATCTCGACGGTCGCCGTCGCGCGCAGGGCGCCGTGACCGACGAAGGACCAGCTGAGGACGAGCTCGGTGCGGTACTCGCCGGACCGGACCGGTTGCAGCAGTTCGCCGGAGACGGTGCCGTCGTCACGCTGCCAGCGGTAGCGGACGGTGCCCGGGTGGCCGTCGGTGGTGACGGTCGCGGTGAACACGGCGCCGCCGTCGCAGGGCGGGCCGTCCGCCGGGGTGGCGGTGACGGTGAGACCGGTCGGGGTGAGGGGAGGTTCGGTCCGGCAGCGGGCGGGCAGCACGGCGAGCAGGGCGAGTACGACGGCCGCCGGGACCAGCCACGGCCGCGTCCGGCGGCGCAGCGGGGGAGGGGGCGGCGGCGTGCCGTGCCACGCGGCCGCGACCGCCGGGGGAACGCCGGGGCCGAAGCGGCGTACCGCGGACCGGGGCGGGGC